>CBDUAB010000826.1:0-2949 GCA_965365045.1 uncultured Planctomycetales bacterium | reverse complement strand
TTAACGGCAATACCGTTCAATGAAGCACCGCTAGCTTGTCATTCTGAGGGAGCCTTAGCGATCGAAGAATCTGCCAACGGGCATGCACCACAAGGACGGTAAAACTCGGACAACGTGTGAAACTTCGAGGCTTTAGCGCTTTCGAAACTGTACATCTCTGGAAGACCCGTGTCTTTTCGATCGCTAGCACCCGACCCCTAACAATCACCATTGCGGATGCAAGCGTTTGAGAAGATACGAAAATTGAACGGTATTGCCATTAAACGACTGTTTGACAACTGTGATCGCGTTTTGAGACAAGACATGGCTGTACATTAAGTGTACTGCATATACACCAGATGCTGTGTCATGTCTTTTATAATCCAGTTTCACATGCAGATCGAATAATGGTAAACCCATGTCGCCAAAGGGGTTAAGCGACACCCTTCAGTTTGGCACGGAGATTGTATAGGGGATTCATCGTTCGTTTTCCACATCCTCCAAAGAAAAGGAAGCACGATGAAAAATCAACTGAAAGTGTCGTCGGGAATCGCCATCTCAGTGGTCGCGATTTCATTACTGGCCGCCTGCTCCGCCCACGGTGCCGGCTTGCTGATCGCCGACGGAGGTTTCGGCGGGGTTCTCAAGATCGAGGATCAGACCGTTAACGTGACGATCAACAATGGCGTCGCGGTAACCAACGTAGAACAGATTTTCGTTAACACGGAGCAACGAACGGTTGAGGCTTTGTATACGTTCCCTGTGCCGAAGAAGGCTTCCGTTGCGAATTTCAGCATGTGGATCAACGGCAAGGAAATGATCGGAGAAGTCGTTGAGAAAAAACGTGCGCGGGAGATCTATGAAAGCTACAAACAAACACGCAAGGATCCGGGTTTGCTGGAGCAGGTTGATTTCAAACGCTTCGAAATGCGGATTTTTCCCATTTTGGCCGGCGCCGAACAGCGAGTGCGCATCACTTACTACCAGGAACTCGATTACGACCACGATTGGGCCAATTATGTGTACCCATTGGCGACGACCACGCGAGGAGCCGCCGCGGACAGTGTGTCGAATTCCTTTTCGTTTTCGCTTGACGTAAAGAGCCAAGTTCCCATCGTCGAGATGGAGAGCCCGTCGCACCGGCAGGCCATGGCGATCACTCCCTATGACGACCACGTTTATCGAGCCAGTTTGGAGACGTCGTCCGGCCAATTGAACGAGGACGTAGTAGTGGCATTTCGCGTGAAGCGTCCGATCACGGGGTTGGATACGATTGCAAGCAAAGAGCCTGGCCAAGATGGTTTCTTTCAAATGACTCTGACCGTCGGTGAAG
This sequence comes from uncultured Planctomycetales bacterium, assembly GCA_965365045.1. Taxonomy (GTDB): domain Bacteria; phylum Planctomycetota; class Planctomycetia; order Pirellulales; family Pirellulaceae; genus CBDUAB01. The sequence continues at coordinate 1,637 of CBDUAB010000826.1, read as the reverse complement.
AGCTTGAAACCGTGGAGCGAGGCATGGATTATGTCTTCGTGCTCGATGTCTCGGGCAGCATGAAGAACCGGGGAAAGCTCGAGCTCTCTCGGGGATCGATTTTCTCTTTCATCGAGAATCTCGCTCCAGAAGACCGCTTTGAGATCATCACGTTTAATGAAATGCCTGAGATGCGGTACGGGCAACTAACACCGGTGACGGATGATGTTCAGGCAGGCGCCCGGTCCATTTTGAACTCCCTTCAAGCTCGCGGTGGCACGTCGCTCCGGCCAGCGATTCAGGCGGCCTATCGATACGTGGATCCTGACCGACCGTTAAACGTTGTCGTATTATCGGACGGATTGACGGAATCAGAGGACGCGGCCGCGCTCGTCGAGACGATCCGGTCCCGACCCGATAACTGCCGCCTCTTCGCCGTCGGGGTTGGCAACGACGTGAATCGTCCGCTGCTGCGGAGCATCGCCGAGAAGTCAGGTGGATTGGCCTCATTCTTTTCGCAAGGTGACGACTTCGAACGACAATCGACAGCATTTCGTCGCAAACTGACTCGACCGGCAATAGAAGACGTGAAGCTGACGTTCAACGGCTCGATTCACGACGTCGAGCCTATCGAGAGTGCGAACATCTACCACGGTAGCCCGCGGCGTTTGTACGGTAGGTATAGCAAAGGCGGTTCCGTGGAGGTGAGGCTGACCGGAACGATCATGGGAGCTCCGTTCGAAAAAACGGCTCGAATTGAACTACCCGAAGTCGATGATTCGAATCCGGAAATCGAACGGATGTGGGCCTCGTACCGTGTGAATCGACTACTCGAAGACGCGAAGCACCGGGGCGATACACGAGCGGCGGATGAGATCGTGACCTTGTGCGAACAGTTCTCAATTGTCAGTGAGTACGCGTCATTTATCGTGCTGGAGAACGACGCGGAGTACCAGCGATGGAATATTGAACGTCGCAATCTTGCCAGATCTTTTCGAGACAGGGCGGCCCAGCGACAACTTAAGGAGCAGCTTGGTCGACTTCGAGAAAAGGCATTGGCGAGCCTCGGACCGAACGATTCGTCGGACTCCAACGGCCAAGACGCGAATATGCCCGGTGTCGAGAACGTTGCAATGCAGCGTCGTGATCCGCGACCAAGCAGTTCCCTTCCGACCGTCACTCCACAAGCGAGACGTGGATTCGACATCGAGGTAGGACCCGGTGGTGGCGACGGTAGTGGAGGTGGCGGTGCCCTAGACCCTATTACCGGCACGTTGGCACTCGGGCTGGGTGCACTTGGCTGGTTACAGCGCCGCAAGAACAAGAAGTAAGTTCATAGCCGAGACCGAGTACAGCGCTGTTCCGGCACAAATCCTAACCCAAGCCGGAATGGCGCAAGCTTGTTCGGACCGAGTGCACAGCCGTTGACCACAACCGACGACCGCGTTGTGCACTCGGTTTCTCACTACAAGCGATCAACACGGGAGCGTACCAAATTATGTCCCATGCAACGGCACATAACTTCACACTAAAAGACGACGGCTCTTTCGACTCATGGCTCGAGCCGTTGATGGTTTCGCTTCGTAGTGCCCCGATCTCCTTGACAGTCATCGCAGCGTCGGTTGCCGCGTTCCTCAGCAGCGCTCTCACATCCGCTT
>CBDUAB010000825.1:0-2952 GCA_965365045.1 uncultured Planctomycetales bacterium | reverse complement strand
AACGCACCCACAAAACTGGTCGCGTTGGCAGACGTCTTCGAGAAAAACCTGAAACTGAGCCACGATAATCTTACGGCAGAATTCCAGGAGAATCCCGAAAAGGTCGCCGTACCTGCCGAACAGCAATTCGTTGGTTTTGACGCGTACAAAAAAGCGATGGATGTGTTGAGACCGAATGACATTGTGCTCTTCGCTACTCCGCTTGCATTTCGTTGGGTCCATTACCAATATGCCATCGAGCGCGGCCTGAATGTTTTCATGGAGAAACCGCTCATTGCGGATGGACCCAGCGCGAAGCGCATGTTTGAGCTGGCCAAGAAAGCTGATGAGAAAAACCTCAAATGTGGTGTCGGGTTGATGGTGCGGCATTGTCGAGGACGCCAGGAACTTCACCAACGCATTAGCGACGGCCAAATCGGCGACATTATCAACATGCGCGCCTACCGCATGCACGGCCCAGTGGCCTCTTGCTTTTCAAAGCGCAAGCCGCCAGAAAAACAGGAAGTGCTCTGGCAGATCGAACGATTTCACAGCTTCATTTGGGCCAGCGGTGGATTGTTCAGTGATTTTTACATCCATCAGATTGACGAAACTTCCTGGATGAAAAATTCCTGGCCCATCAAGGCCCAGGCTCTCGGTGGCCGGCACTTCCGTGGTGATTACATCGATCAGAACTTCGACAGCTACGCGGTGGAGTATACCTTCGAAGACGGCTCAAAGCTCTTCTTTGACGGCCGGACCATGCTGGGCTGCCGGAATGATATGAAGAGCGTGGTTCACGGCAGCAAAGGGTCTGCGATTGTGAGCACTTCCGGCCACACGCCCGGCAAAGTCCGCATCTTTAGTGGTCAGCGACAAAACCGCAATGAAGTCGTTTGGGCCTATCCACAGCCGGAAAAGAATCCATACCGATTGGAATGGATCGACCTTGTCGATGCTATTATTAACGACAAGGCGTACAACGAAGTTCCCCGCGGTGTCGAAGCCAGTTTGGTCACCAGCATGGGACGCATGGCCGCTCACACCGGCCAGGAGATTACGTACGAGCAGATGCTCGATTGTCCACATGAGTTCGCGCCGGATGTGGCGAATATGACAGCGGACGGGCCCGCTCCAGTAATGCCCGATGCGGACGGAAAGTACCCTGTACCGATGCCCGGTGTAAACAAGGAAGTGGAATACGAGTCCAAGGCGTAGTCCTTATTTCAAGGCAGCACATGAACGACCGGCCGGCGGGTAAGAAACCGGACACGTTACGCGATGCCGACAAACCGACGGTTGGTATTCCCGCTCCGTCGTCGCCAGCGCCGCTGCTGAGCGGCACGGCTCTCGGAGATTATCTTGTCCTCGAGGTAATCGGCTCTGGCGGCGGTGGCCAAGTGTACCGGGCACAACACCAGCACATGGGTCGCATCGTTGCCATAAAGGTGTTGCCGCATGGGGCGGAAAGAACTGCGGAAGTCGTGGAACGCTTTCGCCGCGAAGTGAAAGCCGCCGCGCGCTTGCTTCACCCCAACATTGTCACTGCGTTCGATGCGGGCGAATTGGGCGAAACACAATTCCTTGTGATGGAATATGTCGATGGTCAGTCGCTGTTTGAGATTGTTCAGGAGAACGGGCCGATACCGCTGGGTCAAGCGACAGGATACATCATCGAAGCGGCACAAGGTTTGGAATATGCCCACTCGCAGCGAATCATCCATCGGGATATCAAACCCGGAAATATTATGGTGGACCGGTCGGGAAGGACAAAGCTTCTTGACATGGGATTGGCCCGGCTGCAGAGTGTGACCTCGCAAGGTGCTGACGCCTCAATAGGCCCGGATTTGACGGAACACGGTTTAGTTATTGGCACAGTTGGGTACATCGCTCCGGAACAAATCGTCGACGCGCACGATGTCGACGAACGTACCGACATATACGGTCTAGGCTGTACCTATCACTTCTTGTTGACCGGAAGTCCGCCCTACTCTGGATCCGTAATGCAAACTCTTTTGGCGCACACACAACAACCCGTGCCCAGCGTGTGTGAAAAGCGCGCCGACCTACCATCGGCATTGGACATTACGTTTCGGCGCATGTTGGCGAAAAAACCCGCTGATCGCTTTGCGACGATGGGCGAGTTGATCGCGGATCTGGAGTCTCTGATGGGAGGAGTGTCGTCATCATCCGGCGTGGACATCACGCCCGAAATTCGCGATCCCAGCAGGCGCGCCATTGTCAAGGATACTAGTATCACGGCGAAGGCCGTTGGCTTCGATGTGGGAACGACCAATGCGTATGCCTCGTGGATTGGCGAGGAGGGAGTCCCTGTCCCAATCACGAATCAGCACGGTTCCGCGTCCACACCATCCGTCGTCGCGTTCAAGGAGGGAACCTTTCAATTCGGTGAAATAGCCTTGCAATCGGCCAAGGATGGCGTCAGCAATATAGCAGATCACTTCGTGTGTAAGCTGGGAACTACAGGTTCAGGAATTTCGTTCCGTGGCAAAGAGGTTCCCGTCGAACTACTCACTGCCGTCTTAGTACACAAGCTTGCCGAGCAAGCTAAACGGAAGATTGGCTATTTCAGTCATCTTGCCTACACCGTGCCGGGATGTTTTGGCGAAGTTCAGCGCAAGGCATATCATGATGCTTACAAAATCGCGTCTCTCAACACGTTGGATCCGATCAATGCCGCTACGGCGGTTGCTGTTTATTTCTCGTTTCTGCAAGGATGGTTGAATCCGCAAAGAACCGCGCCGACCAAGACACTGCTTGTATTTCGCTACGGAGCCGGCAGCTTTGATGCCACCGTCTATCGTGTTGACGATCGCCAAATCACGACGTTGTCCGTGGCAGGCGATTCCACTTTGGGTGGTCGTGTGTGGGATGAGCGGATCGCGGAAAGTGTGGCTGGTCAGTTGGCCGACAAGCTGGAGTCGCTGCGCCACGACAACGACCATTTCCAGG
>CBDUAB010000824.1:0-2959 GCA_965365045.1 uncultured Planctomycetales bacterium | reverse complement strand
GCTCCAAAAAACATCCTTCACGTGGAGCACGCCATCCGCCACGATAAACAAGGCGTAGCCGATCAAATGATTCTGGTCCATGACCAGAATTGCGTGTGTATCGTACAGTGGGTTGTCGGCGTACCGCCATCTCAGATAGGCCGCATCACGAATCCCAAGGACGGGGTACTGCGTGACTCGCTCAAACAAAGCGTCGAATGATTCATCGAAAATGATGTTGTCCACGGTAACGGTTTCGTATCGCGGCCGGAACGTCCACGAACGATGCTTCCATCGTAGGATTACATCTGCAAATGGCGTCGCCAAGGCCGGGGCGATTTTTCCAGGAAGACGCTGCTTGAGATATGGCGTTGATTGAACAGGACAACCGTAGCGAACCATCGTTCCCACGGGTCGATGACCAATGCGTTCATGCAGGACTTGCATGCGCCGATTTGGGTGAGCGTAGAGAAAATCGACGCGTCCCGCATCAACTGCTTCACGTGCGGCGCGCCTTAGTTTCAACGCGACTCCCAGTGATCGATACTTCTTGAGAATGGAAAAATCCGCGGTGTTCCAACATTTGACATCTTGCCCATCAACACGCATGCGTCGCGGCAACGCAACCGTAAAGCCGGCCATTTCACCTTGCGTCGTATTGCGAATCGACCAGCAGACGGCCTCTCCGTCCGGATTGCGGCGATACAACCAATCGAAGCGCTCCGGATGTTGTGGTTGGTCCCTCGTTTCGCTAAGCAGACGCGTAGCTTCGTCTCGGACATCGTCCAAATCTTCTTCGTAGACGCGAAAACTCATGTTAACTCAAAACGATAATGCTTGCACTTCATCGCACACTCCGTCCCTGTCGGTGACAGACACCGATTCGTATGTGCGCAAAATCCGTTTCAGAGCGTCCGCAGTCCGCTCGGGGACAATAGTTTGTCTGGCGTTCGCCTAGCTCGATCGAGTTCGCGAATCGTTGCCCAGCGGCAACGCACCCAGACGTGGGCAATAATCAGATTCTAATGACAGTTTTATCTTGAACAAATCATCTGGTCGTCTTTCGATTGTTCGAACGTGTCTCTGATCGACGCGTGAGGCAGGGGAACAGGTCGAGTTGAGGCTTTGATACTTTTCATTTCAGCAACTTCATGTCGTCAGATGAGCCCGAAAAAACAAGTGGTTTTCCGCTGTTACGTCTCGCCGAGTGAAACCACTGCGTTGGTCGTGCGGAGCCGGGAGTTTTTGAATCCGTCATTATCGCGATGATCCGGAACATATCTAGCCGCAAACCAGGATGAGTTGGACCCAGATTTCGTGGTAAAGTCAATTGCATGAGAAAAACCGGAGAATCAAACGGAACACGCGGCCGTTGACTATGAGCGAAGACAATCGACAACATCAGGTAGCAGATTGGTTCGTGGGAACGCGGCGAATGTCGACTCGTTGGCGCTACTTTGCGTTAGGGATGGTTTTGCTTGCGTTTGCGTTGTACGGTTCGGTGCTGCCGTTTCGCTATGCACCGCTACGATTGGGCGAGGCAATTGAAGGGTTTCAGCGAATTCTCCGAGGACCGTTAACCATACCGTCCCGCACGGATTTCTTAGCAAACATTCTACTTTTCATACCGATTAGCTACTGTTTTCTCGCCACTCTGGCGGTAGACCGCAACGGATCGATACGAACAGTTGTGTTCGCCCTGTTTGCCTTCTTTGGATGTGCTGCCAGTAGTCTGCTGCTTGAGTTTTCACAAATCTGGATGTCGGGCCGAGTGCCGGCGCTAAACGACATCGTTGCACAGTCGATAGGCACGATGTTAGGCATTGCACTTTGGGTCTACGCTGGACAAGCGGTCACTAACATGCTCCGTGCCGACTTCGAGACACGCAACCCCAGCACACTTGTTCAGCGTCTGCTGTGGGTGTATTTGATTGGTCTATTGTTCTTTAGTTTTCTGCCCTTTGACTTAAGCATCCGGCCCGGAGACCTCGTCGATAAATATCATGCCGGGCGAATCGTGCTTGTCCCCTTTGCCGATGTCGAAGCCAACATCGCAACGATCGTGAATGTGATTGTGGGAGCTGGACTGTTCGTACCCGTGGGTGCATGGGCGGTAACCCGTACGAGCCCGCAGCTTTCTTGGGGCTGGCGATTTGGCCTTGCTTCCGTGATCGGTGTGGCGACGGTTGTCTTTATTGAATTGGCACAGTTGTTCGTCTACAGCCGGTTTACATCAGCTACCGACATTGTGGTGGGCTCGCTCGGCATAATCATCGGCGTCTTCGCCGCAAGTCGTTGGGCGCCGAGCGCCCAGGCTGCGACGACTCGAAGCCTGCGTCCCGTGTGGATGTGGCTGGGGCTAGCCGCTGTCTATGCGTTGGTTCTTGTGTTGATCTTTTGTGTCCCATTTGACGGGATTCTTCTGGATCGTGCTCAAATCCGAGCGCGGCTTGACCGATTTCTGACCGTACCGTTGGCCGTTTATCAGCACGGATCGCCGATTAACGCCCTCGAACAGGTTTTTCGGAAAGTACTCGCGTTCGCGCCGTTGGGAGTGTTTCTCACAATGGCGATCGCACGTTATCCGCTGCACCAGCGGGTTCGGCGTTTGTTGCTGCTCGTTATGCTGTTGATCGCCGCGGGCATTGCGACAGCGATTGAGCTGCTCCAAGTCTTTCTGCCTCCACATGTGCCAAGCAGTGATGACGTGATTCTGTACACGGTTGGCGCTGCGGCCGGGATGGCTGTCACGTCGTACTTGCTGAGTTTAAAGAAACGATGAATCCACCGTTCACGTTGAGGCTCCGCCTAAGCGTGTCTATGGCGCGCTGGATCTCGACGCTCACCGAGCACGGCATGTCGATATTATTCGGTGAAGTGAGAACGTCATTTATTGAAACGCAGAGGTCGCGGAGGCACGCAGAGAAAGAAAACAGGCAGCATGGAGCTCTGCGGCCCTCTGCTTCTTTGCGCTCTTTGC
>CBDUAB010000823.1:0-2969 GCA_965365045.1 uncultured Planctomycetales bacterium | reverse complement strand
TCGCGAAACTGGGCAATGATCTCGATGGCGTCGTCGCCAAAACAGTTTTCTGGCAAGTGTGGGAACTCCGGAATCCCATCGTCGACAAAACGCTGCACTTCACGTTTGAATTCCTTGAGCAAGCTATTTGCGTCGTATTCTGGATGGCCTTGCAGAAACACAAACTCCAGGGCGTTTTGGCTGACGGCCACATAAACACCGGCATCGACGCTATCGACCAACACGCGAATGCCAACGTCGTCCAGTTGTTGGCGAGTCACGCCGTACACATGCGAATGAGGTCCGTGCCAACCCGCGTCGACGTTCTGAACCAAAGGATGGTGAGGATCGAGAAGCGAGTGAGGATAGACGCCCCAACATTTTCGAGGCAAACGAATCCGGTCGATTCCAAAAAACGCCTTGGCAACCGCATGTGTTGCTAGGCACGAACAAACGACGGGGCAGCCTTGTTGTCGTGCCCAGGTGATCGTGTCGATCATGGGCTGCCAAAACGTCTCGCTCGTGATGTCGGAGGTTTTGGGATTGGCTCCCGTGACGATCAGGAGATCAAGACTGCGGCCTTCGATCGTGTCAAGAGTGTCGTAGTAGCGTGCGATGTGAGCCTGTGCCGATTCTGATCGTTCACCTGGATTGAAAGTAAACGGATAAACATACAAGACAGCATCTTCAAAACTTGAACAAAGGCGCATCCATTGACGCTCGGTTGCCGCGAGCACGGCGTCGGGCATGAGATTCAACAGGCCAATGTTGAGTCGCGGTTGTTGGTCGGCACGCTTGACTACGTTAATGCCGTCGTGACGAAGCAGTGCAAATGTCGGAAGCTCGCAATGGGCAACTAGAGGCATATTTGTTAACAGAGAACACTTATCAAATGATGCTTATTAACGCGTCCAGGACGGGATCCGGTCGCTCCGACAACAGGGCATGCCCGGCGCCAGGAAAAACCAAAGTTTCAACATTGGGAATCGCCTCCACCAACGCGCGTGTCGCGCGCACGGGCGTCATCATGTCGCGCTCGCCCAAGATCAGCAGCGCCGGGCAGTTGACTTGCGCCGCGTGCTCGAGTCCCGCGCTGTAATCGTTGCAAGCTTTCAGATCCATGTGCACGACTCCGTCGTCTGATTTCTCCAAAAGTCGCATTCCGCACCCGAGCATCCACATCCCGGGCGTCGGATTTCCTCCTAAATGCGCCGTTGCACTATGTCCCCAGTACGTCAGCATGTCGAGCGCCGTATGATCGTTTTCTTCTGAAGTCGAAAGCAACGCTTCACTGACGGGCATGGGCACGGACGTACCCACCATCGCCAAGGAACGTACGCGCTCCGGATGTCGGGCTGCGGTTGCGAGCGCGACGAGGGAACCCATGCTATGGCCAACCACGGCGGCACTTTCGAGTCCCGCCACGTCCAACAACTGTGCAATCCAGTCGGCCATCTGTTCGACGGACGACAAGCACGGCCCCACCGATCGGCCGTGTCCAGGAAGGTCAACCGATAATACGTTAAAGCCTTTGCGGACGAAATAGCGAGTCGGCAGCACCCAGATCGTGTGATTCTGTCCCGCTCCGTGTACGAACACTACGGACTCACGCGTTGGCCCGATTTCTCGATTGCCCGTTGCCACATAGGCCGATTTGTTCTCAATGAGGAATTCCAACCTCTATCCCTTCTGTGAAGCTCGCAATCCGCGCGAAATGTCTTCGATCAAATCGCCGACGTCTTCCAATCCGACGGACAATCGGACCAGTCCCTCTGAAATGCCAGCGGCCTCTAGTGCCTCGGCGTCCATGCGGTGGTGCGTTGTACTGGCCGGATGAATCACCAGCGATTTCGCATCGCCAACATTAGCCAGATGAGAGAACACCTCCAGTTGCTCGATGAACCGTTGCCCGGCGACACGGCCACCTTTGACTCCAAAACTAAAAACCGCACCGCAGCCTTTGGGAAGGAGCCGTTTTGCCAACTCATGGTCGGGATGGTTCGGCAATTCTGGGTAGGTCACCCACTCGACGGCTTCATGTTGATCGAGAAAAGCAATCAGTTGACGGGTGTTCTCCACATGACGCTGCATGCGAATTGGGAGTGTTTCCATCCCTTGTAATATGAGGAAGGCGGTGTTGGCGCTCATGCAAGCGCCAAAGTCACGGCTGCCTTCCTTGCGAGCCCGCGTGATGAAAGCCGCCGGTCCGAACTCCTCGACAAAATCGAGATTGTGGAAACCGACGTAAGGCTCCGTTAGCGTCGGAAACTTGCCCGACGCCTCCCAATCGAATTTGCCGCTGTCGACCAGCAGTCCGCCAATCACCACACCATGGCCACTGAGAAACTTTGTCGCGGAATGCACGATCAAATCAGCACCAAGTTCAAAGGGCTGGGAGAGGTAAGGAGTCGTAAACGTGGCATCCACCAACAACGGCAGCCCTGACTCATGAGCCACGTCCGCGACGCGCGGAATGTCCAAAACATCCAGTCCAGGATTTCCCAACGTTTCGCCGAATACTAACCTCGTGTTAGGGCGGATGGCTGTTCGCATGGCACCGATGTCCCTGGGATTCACAAACGTCGTTTCGATACCGAAACGAGGCAATGTGTATTCCAACAGGTTGTGCGTGCCGCCATAGATGGATTGCGAAGAGACGATATGCGAGCCCGCGCCCATCAGAGTTGCAATCGCCAAATGCGTTGCGGCTTGTCCGCTGGCCGTCGCGATTGCACCGACACCGCCTTCCAAAGCGGAGATACGTTCCTCGAGGACCGCGTTCGTCGGATTGGAAATTCGGGAATAGACGTGTCCTGTACGTTCAATGTTAAAGATGGAAGCCGCGTGATCGGTGTCGCGAAACACAAACGATGCCGTTTGGTAGATTGGCGTCGCTCTGGCACCGGTGGCTGGATCGGGGCGTTGACCAGCGTGCAGTGAAAGCGTATCGAAACTAAATGTCTTGGGCTTCTTCATTTGTTCCATTTCAC
>CBDUAB010000822.1:0-2980 GCA_965365045.1 uncultured Planctomycetales bacterium | reverse complement strand
GTGGGATAAAACGCATCCGTGTTGTTGACCATTGTGAATTTGGAAACGCCGGAAGTGTCGATCTGCCAATAAGCAATCCAGAGACCGTCGGGGCTCCAGCGAAAGCCGTCGCGCAACTGCAATTCTTCCTCATAAACCCAATCAAACGTGCCATTAATGATCTCGTCCGATGGCGTTTCGGTGATAGGCGTGATCACACCGTCGAGGAGACTTTCCACGTAGATATTACGATCGCGCACGTAGGCCACGGAATTCCCGTCTGGCGAGAATTTAGCAAACATCAACGTTGATGGTTTCGCGTCGCCACCCAGTTGATGTAGCTTGCGAGTGGTCGCGTCGAGGACCCAATAATCGCCACGCGTTTTCCGACGCCAGACACGTTCGGAATTCGTGTAGATCAACAGCTTGGATTGATTCTCAGACCACCAATACTCTTCGATGTCGAGCGGTTTGGATTCGTTTGGCGGTATCAATGCGGCTGATTCAACAACCACCGACTTTTCGCTAGAGCCAACATCGTAGCGCACCAAATCCTTGCCTCCCTGATCGTGAGAGTCCTCCAGCCGAAAGTAACTGTTTTTGCCATCGATCCATTTGGCAGAATATCCTTTTGCCGAGAATTCTTGCTCTCCATAAATCCGTTCGACTGACAGAATAGACGGATCGGGCTTGGTCGGTTCGGCTTTATCGGCGAATAAGACGCCATGGAACAAGAGCCAGGTTACGACGGTGGCAATCACAAGACGGTAGATCATGAGAAAACTCTATCTTTCATGGTTAACCAGTCGGGGAAATGAAGAAAGCGTTGACAAATAGGACAGCCCACTTTGCGTTCAGCAATTCGTGTAAGCTCTTGCGCGGCACAACTAGCCGTCATCCTGAGCCGAGTAACACGAGGCGAAGGATCTGCCAGCGGCGCAAGCGCCTCTGGAAGATCCTTCACTCGCTGTCGCTCCCTCAGGATGACACAATTGACAAAATCGCAGCGCGGCTCGCGCACAGCAAGGTACGAACCATTATGCTTGACGCTTGATCTTGAAACAATTGTCGTAATTCTTTACCCAATTGCATCAGCATCAAGTAAGTGGGGAACCAACATGAGTGCACTAGATCGGTTTTCGTTGAGCCAGCGCGTCGCATTGGTCACCGGAGGAGCACGCGGCATCGGCCAGGGAATTGCCGTCGCCATGGCGGAACATGGCGCGGACGTCGCTGTCGTGGACATCGCGTCACCCGAGCAAGCCCAGATGACTTTGGATCGGATTCGCGCGCATGGACGGCAAACTTGGTTTTTTCAACACGATTTGTCGCAAACGGATGAATTGCCGGAGTTGGCTCGTCGAGTTTGGCACGAGACAGGGCACGTCGACATTTTGGTGAATAATGCGGGCATTGGGTATCTGGAGCATTTCAACGAGATTACGATCTCGCGCTGGCGTCAAGTGATGGCGGTTAATGCGGATGCCGTCTTTTTTCTTAGTCAACAGATTGCCGAACAAATGATCCAGCACACTATCGAAGGAAGCATTATCAACACTTCCAGTGTCAATGGCCTCGTTGCCGAAGCTGGGTTGGTCCATTACAACGCATCCAAGGCGGCGGTCGAGCTGATCACCAAAAGCTTGGCCATTGAACTCGGTTGCCACGGTATCAATGTGAACAGCATTTGTCCGGGGATGATTGATACTGAAATCGATGACGAATTTCCACTTGCCAGCGGTTTTTCGGAGTACTTCAACGGTCACATTCCGCTGGGAAACCGGGTAGGTACCGTGGAGGAGTGCGTAGGCGCGGTGATTTTCTTTGCTTCGCCGGCAGGTCGCTATGTGACGGGGCAACACCTTGTCATCGATGGGGGGCTGCTCTGTGAGCAGGCGCCCAGGTTGAACTTCATGCCGCCATTTCGGCTGAGACGTTCATAAGAAAGAGTAAATAACGATTTGAGTCAGCAGCGCCAGCACTGCTCCAAGCTTGAGATTCTCGTCCCAGCGCCGCGCGCCGCCGGGCGGCGAGGTGACGCTGTCGGGCAGACGCAACACCCAAATCAGTAGGATCACCGGCAGCAAGATGAAAAGTGCTCTGGCAGCAGGCAGCGGAATTGACAACATCCAGCCCCGAATCACGTCACCCAGGTCATGAAGTGGACTCATCGCGCGTCCCCTTTCTCAGATTCTGACTTGCCGAGCCTGCCAACAACAAACGCCATCTTCTCGATCGGTTCTCGTTTGGTTAGCAGACTCAAGATTACGGTCAGCGACAGCGTCACGAGGAATGCCCAAATCGAAAAGTACAGAAACGGCTCTTGAATTTGAAACAACGGTCGTAGCCCTAACGCCTCGTAAACCGCTTTTTGGTTCAGCGCGTAGAGCATGACCGATGTGGCCATGCCAGCCAACATCGCAACCAACGCCGCGGTACCCGTGGCCCGCCGCCAGAGGACACCGAGTAGCAAGATGGCCAGTGCCGGTCCTTGAAAGAACGCTAGGAGCGTTTGAAAGATGGCGTACAACCCTGACTTTTCGCTCATCCTCGTCAGCAAGAGTGCGAAAACGATCGCCCAGACAACCAGCCCCAACGTGGTGATTCGTCCGATGGTGAGCAACCTTTCCGGAGTCACGGCGGGATTAACGAACCTCTTGTAAAGATCGTACGAAACAATTGTGGCCGCCGAATTCAGGTACGAATCGATACTGGACATTAACGCGGCCAGAAAAGCGGCCACAAACAATCCGCGCAAACCGGTCGGCAATAGCTCGTTGACGAGTCGTGGAAATGCTTGGTCACCGTCTTCGAGATCCGGAAAAGTTGCCACGGCAATCAATCCCGGCACGGCAATGATGACCGGAATGACATTTTTGAGCAGGGCTCCCCAGATGTAGGAAGCCTTGGCTTCGAACTCGCTACGCGCTCCGAGCGATCGCTGCACGATCGCTTGGTTGCCGATCCAATACGCTGGGCTCAGAATCAATGCCAGCCCAAA
>CBDUAB010000821.1:0-2982 GCA_965365045.1 uncultured Planctomycetales bacterium | reverse complement strand
GATCACCAGTTTGACGCCATTGGCGTACCTCGCGACCAATCGACCATTCTCAGGCGGTAAGTATTCAACCGGTGCCGTGTGATCGGCGCCGGCTGCCCACTGGCAAAGGTCGACGCAATGGGAGCCCCATTCCAAGACTCCGCCGCCAACCATGCCACCACCTTTTTCGAAGTTAAAACCGTCAAGCAGTTTCTTATTGAAGGGCCGCCAAGCCGCGGGACCGAGGTACAGGTCCCAATCGACTTCCTCTTTCGGTGGCTCGGGTTCCGGCGGGAACCAACCGCTGGTTTTCGCTGTCATTCCGGCCGGGTGGGCATACACCGTATGAAGCTTGCCAAGCTTTCCGGTCCGAGCCAACTCGCAAGCGAACGCAAAATGTGGCAGGTTCCGTCGCTGTGTGCCGGCCTGCAACACGCGCCCGGTGCGCCGGAATATGGCAGCTAACTCCAAACTCTGTGCGATGTTTTTTGTGCACGGCTTTTCACAGTACACATCCTTACCAGCTTTGGCCGCCATCGTCGCCGCGGTGGCGTGCCAATTCGGCCCCGTGGCGATCAGGACAGCGTCGATATCGTCGCGGGCCAACAGATCACGAAGGTCGCGATACGTGTCGCAATCTTGGTTACCGTATTTCTTGTCCACCATCTTCTTCACGGCGGTGCGGCGCGCCTTTTTTACGTCGCAAACCGCCACAAACTGTACATCGGATTCCGGTAGGAAACATCCTAGATCGTAAGTTCCTCGGTTTCCAATTCCGATTCCACCTACCACAATGCGCTCGCTGGGGGCCACCGCACCTTTACCTATCGCAGTGGCTGGAATTATCTGAGGCACGGAAAATACACTGCTGACACTGATCGCCGTCTTCAAAAACCGACGCCGAGTAACGGGTACGACTTGTTTGGACATAATGGGTCTCCTGTTAGTCATGCAGTTGGTTGTTTACGTGTGAAATAGGCATGGGGCACCACAGAGCTCATTAGGCTCAGGATATCGACACCGTACTGAGGTGGCAATCGCACTAAGTATACCAGTTCACGTTTGCTTTATCTCGGGATCCGTGTTTGTGTCGAAATCTCGAAAACCCGCGGGATTGCCGCGCCGAATGACCGCGTAGGCGACGCCGCCGGCTGCGAACGTCACCAATGTACCCATCAGCTGCCAGGGGTCGGATAACGTCATCAGCGTAGCCGCCGTAAGTGTGCAGGTGATATACAGAGCTGGCAGGATGTGAGATCGATGGAGCACCCGTTTGTTGCGCACGCGAGAGGAGAAGAGGCACGCCACGGCGCACGCCGCCGACAGCGACAACGTGAGCCCCAGGTATGACAGCAACCCACGAAGCGTGGACATGAGAACGAGCGCCGAAGCAAAAAGTACCTGGACAACAATCGCCGCTTGGGGCGTTTCGCCCTTGAATCGCAAAGCGTCCGGCATTAGTCCGTCCGCGGCCATTTTCGCATAAACGCGTGGAGCTGCCATCATCATGGCAAAGACCGACGTCAACAGCGCGGCGGAAATCGTCAACCGAACGAATGCCTCAAAGCCGCTTCCGCCCAGCGCCGCCGCGGAAACGGCAGCCACGTCGGGCACTCCCGCAATGTCCGCGGCCGGCGGAGCATAGACAAACACGGCATTCAACAGGACGTACAAGACGAGGACCGTTGACGTCCCGAACAATAGTGCTCTCGGTACTACCTTTCCCGCGTCGTCGACTTCGTCCGCGATGTAAACCGCGGCATTAAACCCCGCGTAGCTCAGCGATATCCATACCAGTGAACCAGCGAACGCCGAGACAGTAGCCCAGCCGCTTGTTTCCGCGCCCACCAACGCCTCACTGTGCCATGAATGACCGGAGAGTTTCGCGGCAGCAAACGCAAGCAACGCGGCAAGGAGCCCGAGCTTCAAGATAACGACTGAGTTCTGGACGATCGCCCCCACACGTGGCCGCACTCCATGGAAAATGCCCGCGGCAACAATTACTCCGATGGCCGCCAGGTCAGCCGGGAGCCACGGCGGTCGGACTTCATCTGGTAAGAGGTAACTCACGAACGCTGTCGCCGAAAACGCGATGGCTCCCGAAAAACCAGCGATCAGCGATACCCAACCGGCAATGAAACCAAGGAGTGGATGAGCGGCTCGCGATAGGAACAAATACTCACCGCCCGATTCAGGCATTGCCCGCACAAGCTGTCCATAACCGACTGCTCCCGCTAACGCGATCAAGCCTCCGACAATCCAGGCGGCAACGACTAAATTTGGCGTGCCGAGGTCTTGTAGTGCGAATCCTGAGGTCGTAAAGACCCCAGCACCTATCATGTTGGCAATCACCATAAAAGTGAGCGTCCAAATTCCGAATCTCTTTGGCGCTTGTGTCATACGGCAAGCTTGCTGGCGACGTTGGCAAATCGCAATCGTCTCATCGTTATCCCTTCTTTATAGTGACACCGACGCCCACACTACCCATAAGCAGAAATGAAGTCTCTAGCTCGGGGCCTTGGGTGATCGCTTTAATGTACGGCGGATCCGGGATCGGGAAACACTTGTTGTGAGCGATGACCAGCCCGCCTGGAGGGACGAGCGGTTGTAGCTTGTCCGAATCGTCAATGTAACCTTTCTCGTTATTCAAATAACCGTGCGTGTGCGAAAACGCACATGCTTGCCTTGTGTTTCTTAGTCACCTTAGTCCAGATCACGCGTAAGGAGTGTAATAATTATGGCAATGCCTTAGGCGACCGTTGCTTGTGTTGAACCAGAGTCTCGGCTCACAACCAGGACGGGAATTGGCACCTAAACCATTGATCAGACGACGTTCTAGTGACGGCTGAAGCCTTTGCTCGATATTGCCTTCCTTGCCCAACTCCTCTCAAAAACGGGGAGCCTCCCCGTTTTTAACGCGTTTTTAACAATTTCCTTATCGGGATCGTACGCGTAACATGCATCGTTACCGTCGTGTGAAGGTTTGGTTTTCATTCTGGAGGG
>CBDUAB010000820.1:0-2982 GCA_965365045.1 uncultured Planctomycetales bacterium | reverse complement strand
CGCCTGTTCATCTAGCGTACCAGCCTGTGTCAACCACTCATCTCGGTCGTCCAAGTTTACGACAGCGTCACCGGTCAGATCAAAATCGGCACCGTTGGTCCCGGCCACGATTTCTTGCATCAGTGCATTGATATCGTCAATGTCACAAGCCGTGTTGCTATCAAAATCACAGGGTTCGAAATCCGTCGGCCGAAGGCTATCCCAACCCGGCAGTATTTCAAAAATCTCTTCGATGGAAAGTGCCCGGTTGAGAATCATAACTTCGTCCATCGCGCCCGTAAACGATTCCGGTCCATACTTCAGTTGAAGCGGACTGCCGGAAGTAATTTCACCGGCCCACTCGGGTACCCACTCCGCGCCGCTGGCGTCCAACGTGCCAAAGATACTTTCCGGTATGCCGTTGATATACATTTCCATAACATCGCCGTCGTAGGTACCAGCGACGTGATACCACTCGCCCTGGACCAACTCGGTCGTGCCGTACAGACCGGGGGAAAGACCTTGGTCCGTCCAAATCCTAAACGAAAAACCGTTCGGTATTGGCTCGCTGCCGGACTGATCCTCCAACAAAAACGCGTTCTGTTTTCTAATGCCGGTGTCCGAGTCGGCATCAACTCGGAACCACGCGGCCACGGTTAAGCCCTCGCTTATCGAGCCGAGACTTGGTGAGTCCGGCACATCAATGCTTCCATCTCCCATCACCTCAACTGCGGTTCCATTTCCAATGACACCTGGCACCCAATCGAAAGTACCGTTGAACTCTCCATCGTTTCCATTAACCACGTCCGCGACGGTGGTTCCTTCGCCTTCATTAAACTGCCAGACGCCAACCCAGGCAGGGTCGTCTTGGTCAATAGCGCAAACCGTCGCCGGAACGAAAACGGCGACGCCAATCAGGGCGACGAATTGAAAGTAGAGAATCGCCTGGATTTGACGGCATAAGCGCCGACGGAACATGACGAATGACTCAAGGGTAAAAGCTGAATGAAAATGTGCCACTATTTCGTCCCCCGTACGTTCGATGATATGTTCAACTCCCGACCACGCGGCGCCCGCCACACTGGGCAACTTTCCCTAACGGTTGAGTCTTGAGTGTAACTTCATCCGTGAGGGTTGCAAGTGTTTTTTGTAAGTGGGCAGGTGAGCCGTAGGCGACCAAGTTCGCCATTTGTAGCTGTTTACGGCAACCAAGCCGATGAGTGACACTCAGCTCGTGTCACCCACTTCGGTCTTACCCTGTTTTCAACGTACACAAGTACTTAAGGTCGTTTTGGAAGATAACAGTTGTCAGTGATCAGTTTTCAATCCACGTTATCGAAACGCCCTCGCCCAACCTTGCTTTTGTGTGAGGCGTGGGCGATAATTACTACGGTAGCACCTTCCATTGGGGAATGACTTGTTATGTCGGGCAACATCGAGACTGCCAGCTGGATTCAAAAGACGCCGGGAGTCTGCGGAGGTGACCCCTGTATTCGAAAAACGCGACACACGGTCGCTGGCTTGGTCCAATGGCAGCGACTTGGTTCGTCCGATGATGAGATTCTCGAACGTCACCCAGACCTAAGTCAAGACGACCTCGACGCAGCCTGGAAGTACTATCTCGGCAATGCCGAGGAGATCAATCGGGCAATAAAGGACGACGAGGAAGCCTAGCTGATGGCCCGGTTGTACGCTGATGAGGATTTCAGCTATCCAGTGGTTGAACAGCTGCGTGCGATGGGACATCAAGTCTTGACGGCAAGGGAGGCAGGTCAAGCTAGTCAAGGAAGGACAGATGATTCAGTTTTGGCGTTCGCTGTTGGTCAAAAACGCGCAGTTGTCACTTTTAATCGTCGCCACTTCATTGGCCTTCACGCCCAGAATGCCTCGCATTGTGGGATCGTCGTTTGCGCACGCGATCATGATGATGTTGCTTTGGCGAGGCGGATTGATGCGGCGATCAGCAGCCCAAAAGATCTAAATGGTCAACTATTGCGCATCAATCGACCGCACTATTCGTGACCAGTTCAATATCCGTGCAACGAAGCTCACATCAACTTCCAAGGAGTTTTAGTCCCCCAATTGTTTCCGTGTGTTTGTAGAACGACGGAAAAAAACTAGACTTCACAGACTTTTACAACACGCATATTGACGAGTCTGAAAGATGTTGCGGATATCCGGCGAAGAACATTTCTCACAATCAGTAACCGAAGTCTGGGCCTGCCTCGCGGATGCCGAGTTTTTGGCGAAATGCCTGCCGCAGCTGGAGAAGGCCGAACGGGACGGTTCAGGGCTCTTGGTGTGTCGCGTCCGGCCCGGTCTGTCGTTCGTCAAGGGGACGCTTAAGGTATCCCTGGATATCCGAGACCAGCAGCCGCCCGATTCAATGCGAATTTGCATCAATAGCAAAGGAATCGGGGCGTCAGCCGTTGTCGAGACGTTGGTCAAGCTGGCAGCGCATGACACGGGGACGCAGCTGAGCTGGAATGCCGAGGTCACGGAGCTCGGCGGTCTGCTCAAACCGGTCGGTCGCAGCCTCATTTCCGCCGCTGCTCACAAAGTGATCTCCGAGGGTTGGGCCACATTCCGGGATCGGTTGCCTTAGCGTTTCCGCGGGCAGTGCGCGCATTTGTTTTTTGTGCGATCAAATGGAGCGGCCAGCGGCGAATGTCTAATGACTAAGGCCTAATGACTAAAGAATGACGAAGTCCGAATGACGAACTCAATACGGTGTCAATTGCGTTTGCCACCACGGAGAGGCTGTGAAAAAAAGTGGCCAAATGGGCTTGCCGACCAATTAGTCTCGCTGAGTTGGTGAGAGTCGTCCAATGTAGTCATCGAGTTACGGTCACGAAATAGGTCGGTCGAATCGACGTTGTCTCAAATGTTGCGATGCTCGTGCTGGTAGAATGATGATGGACCAGCCGCTCGCGAGTCTCTTCACGCGGGAGCGTGAAGTCTACTTTGGACGATTTTTTCACAGCCTCAGAGTGTGCTGCATTT
>CBDUAB010000819.1:0-2984 GCA_965365045.1 uncultured Planctomycetales bacterium | reverse complement strand
CTAAATCCGCTCGAAATATCGTTCGCGTTCCCAATCGCTAACGCTACGCTCGTACGCTTGCTGTTCAACGCGAAAAAAATGCGAGTAATGCTGCACAATCGCTTCGCCGAAAACACGGTTGGCGAACTCGGAGTTTTCAAACAAGTCTACCGCTTCCAGCAAAGAGCCCGGCACACGCGGTATCTCATCGGTCGCGTACACGTCGCCGACAAATAAATCAGGTGGCTCTGTCCCGTGCTCGATTCCATCGAGTCCCGCCGCCAACAAGGCAGCGTACGTTAGATACGGGTTGCAGTCGGCACCGGGCACGCGACACTCCAGTCGCAGCGCATCTCCTTTGCCAACTACGCGGACGCCGGCGGTTCGGTTGTCGACGCTCCAAGCCAATCGTGTCGGCGCCCACGAACCGGATTGATATCGCTTATAAGAATTCACGGTCGGCGCCAGCAAAACCATTAGTTCCGGAATCCTTTGCAGCCAGCCACCGGCAAAATGCCGAAAAAGATCGCTACAGCGTAGTGAACCCACTTCCTGCTCGCCGGTAAACGCGGATTCGTCGTCGCGCCATAAACTCATATGCACGTGGCAACTGGAACCCGCCTGTTCCACGGCGAATTTCGCCATGAACGTTATGCTAATTTGCTGACGGTCGGCGATTTCCTTTAAACACTGTTTCAACAGCGCATGGCGATCGGCCATCTCGAGAATGTCGCTGTAGTAAATATTCAGTTCATGTTGGCCCAGACCCCACTCGCCCTTCGTTGACTCCACCGGAACGCCCGAACGGCTTAGTTCGCGGCGCACGACGGAGTTGAAATCTTCGACTCGCGCGCCTTGCAGGGCGTGATAGTCCTCGATGTACCAACCGGCTGGTTTTAGGTCACGATAGCCCTTCTCTTTGGAATCAGCATAAGAGTTTCGAAAAATATAATACTCCAGTTCAGACGCAGCCTTTGCAGCCAGCCCCATTTCGCTGGCACGTTCGATTTGAGTACGCAAGATAGATCGAGGTGCCTGGCGCACGAGAGCATGCTGCTGCTCGTCCTCCACGTCGCATATTACGAGGGCGGATTTATCAAGCCAGCTCGCCAACCGGAGTGTACTTGCGTCCGGAACGAGGTGAAAGTCGCCATATCCGCGTTGCCAGTTGGCAATCTGATATCCGGGCACCGGCTCCATCTCCATGTCCACGGTCAACAAGTAATCGCACGCATGCGTGCCGTGCTCGGCGACATTGTTGACGTAGAAGTCGGCGTCAAAGCGTTTTCCCATAAAACGGCCGTAGAGATCCGTAAACCCAACCAACACCGTCTCGATGTCGCCTTGGTCAATCAAAACTCCAAGCTGTTCGCTGCTCAACAATCCGCTCGTAGGCGACATGTTAATCCTCAACACGTTGAAAGTGTGCAATGTCCTCTGCCGTGACGCGTCCTTTGAGAAACACAAAGTAATACACGAAAGCGAGGGCGATGTAACCAAAATACCAAAGACTATACGACTGGGCCGGATGCCAGTCGAAATTGAAATAGGCCATCGTGAGCAGTGAAAACGTCGCAATCGCCAATGCTATCAGTGGAAATAGCGGATAACATGGCGTCTTGAAGGGTCGCGCGAGGTGTGGTTCTTTGCGCCGCAATCGCATCAACGCAACCATCGACACAATGTATAAGGTCACCGCCCCAAAAGCCGACATGGTGATCAAGCCGGCTGTATCGAAAAACAGTATCGCTATCACGCCAATCGCTAGATTGACGAGCAGCGCGTTAATGGGAGTCTGAGTTTTTACGTTCACGTAGCCGATCGGTCGAAAGAAGAAACCAACGCGTCCCATTTCAAACAGGGCTCGGCCCGACGCGAGAATGATGCCGTTGAACGACGCGATCAAACCCAACAGCCCAACTCCAACAATGACGTGGTAAGCAATGTGATCGGAGCCAACGATCTGTTCCATTGCCAACGGTAAGGGACTGTCCGATGTTTCAGCATTGTCCACGACACTAATGACGCCTTCTGTCACGTTGATCTGATTCGGAGGATACACGACGCGCTGCCAACCGCCAACACCGACGGAGCCAAAAAAGGCACAACACGCCAAAATCACGAGAGTGACGATCGCGGCTCCGAATCCGCGCGACACATCCCGTTGCGGATTGACGGCTTCTTCGGCCGCATTTGCGACGCCTTCGATGGCTAGGTAGAACCAAATGGCAAACGGGATCGCCGCCAACATGCCCGACCAGCCGTTGGGCCAGGCGTTGGTGGCAAAGTTCTCCCAGCGAAAACGCGGGATGACGAACCACGTGAATAGCAGCAGGCCGCCAACGGCAGCGATGGTCACGATCAATTCAAAAGTCGCCGCCTGCCGCACGCCCCAGATGTTGAGTGCGGTGAACAGCACGTAGGCCACGACAGCCGCAAACACTTGGAACTCAACGTGTGCGAAATTCTCAAACGCCGTAATGGTACTTGCCGGGATCCAGTTGCGTGTATAGGCGCCTATTGCCAAGGCGATCGCCGGTGGCGCGAAGACAAACTCCACGGCCTGGGCGACGCCTCCCAGATACCCAGCGGCCAGACCGAGACCTCGCTGGCTATAAACGAACACACCGCCAGCCCGTGGGATGGCACAGGCCATTTCGGTATAGCTGAACACAAACGTGACATACATGATTGTGATCAGCACGAAAGCGCACAGCATTCCGTACGAACCGCCGGCCGGCAAACCTAGATTCCAGCCAAAGTACTCGCCAGAGATGACATAGCCCACCCCCAAGCCCCACAGCATCAGCGGACCAAGAGCCTTTTTCAGATGTTGCTCGGGGTGTTGTGGCGTTGTATTTGTCAAATCGTACCTTTGCCGATGTCGCGTGACGTCTTCAGTGGGTCACTCTTGCCGAGAGTGACCAGAGCGACCGTTGCCTCGCTGGCGCCGTTTCAGTTTCATAGGCAATTCCGTGGCTTTAACGTCAACCGTGCTGTTCATG
>CBDUAB010000818.1:0-2986 GCA_965365045.1 uncultured Planctomycetales bacterium | reverse complement strand
CCTACACGACGCTCTTCCGATCTATCAGACCAACGCCGCGGTTGAAAAGTCCAACAATCCGGTCAAGGTGCCGCGCGGGGATGGCGGTTATCTCCGCCGTGAGAGATTCCTGGCCTGATGGTTCGCCAAGTGACTTTTGGTCTGCCGCCTCATGCCGACGATTGCAGGCCAGCGATGTCGCAATGAGACAGAAGAGGATCAACGTCGCCGCGGTTCGAGTCATCGTTGACTCCTAAGAAATCTTGGCTTGTATGAGGACATAGGCTGCCGGAACGGCTACCAGAGTCAACAGCGTCGACAAGGCGAGCCCGCCGATGATCGCGATCGCCAAAGGTGGCCACAGAAGCGACGGCGAAATCGCCAACGGAAGGAACCCCGCGATTGTCGTGATCGTCGTAATCATGACGTGCCTCGTTCGTTCGTGAGTTCCCTCGAGCACCCGTCGCTCGAGCGGTTGCCCCTCGCGTCGACGACGTTCGTAACCATCGACCAAAATGACCGCGTCATTGACCACCACCCCGATCAACATTATCATCCCCATGATCGCCATGAAATTGAGTGGCCAACCCGTTAACCAAAGTGCCACCATTGTCCCGCTGATTGAAAGTGGAAGCACAGCCAAGATCAATCCCGCGAGCCGAAAGGATCGGAATTCAATCATCAAGAGCAATACGATCATGCCGACGGAATAGATCGCTTTGCTGACCAAATTGGATTCCGCTTCGTGTCGCTGTTCGTTCTCGCCACCGAGTTCCCATCGGTATTCCTCGGGAAACGGGAGCGAGTCGAGACTTGCGGCGAAACGCTGGGCAACCTGGGCGGCCGTGAAACCGAACTGGGGATAGGCCAGCACGGACAGTGTTCGTTGACCGTCACGTCGATATATGCTGGATGCCTCCCACTTCGGCAGCAAAGACGCAACGGACGAAAATGGGATCAGCCGACTGTCTGCCGATGGCTTGAAGTAAACGGATCGAAGATCCGCAATGTCTCGCCGACTGTGCTCGGGCAATCGTATTGAGATGTCGATTCGCTCATCGCCATCTTGCAGATGACTGGCGACTAACCCGTCCAACCGATAACGCATTTCATCCGCGACGATTTGCTGATCGATGTTCACGGATCGGGCCGTCGCTTCATTCACCTCAGCGACCAGCTTGAGCGACTCGTTACCGTAATTGCTGCGTACGCTACGCACGCCCGGCGTGTCGCTCAGCACCTGGGCCACGCGCCGGCCAAGTTCTTTGAGCGACGGGATCGACGGTCCGCTTATCCGTACTTCAAATGGTGCGATATACGGTGCCCCGTGTTCCAGGATGTGCACAACGCAATCAGCACCGATCACCTGCGAGCGCAGGCGATGCTGAATCTGTTGCGCCACGCGAGCCGTGTCGCGCCAATCCGCAACCGTGACAACGATTTGTGCAAAATGATTCGCCCAGGTTTCTTGACTTGTCAGGTTGTAAAAGACGAGAGGTGCATTACGGCCGATGAATGCCGCCACGTTTTCGACGGCAGGCTCGTCGGACAAAACCGTTTCGACCGTTTCGACGAGTTCCGCCGTGTGTGCTACCGCGCTGCCCTGAGGAGCGAGTACATCGATCACGAACTGATCCCGTTGAACGGGCGAAAAAAAATCCCGCCGTAGGGTTAGTCCCAGCGCCGCCAAGGCCAGCATCACGACGACAATACCCGACAATGCCACAGACGGATGGGTGACGGCCCACTGCAAAACGTGACCATAGAATCGTCTCGGGCGGCTTTGTAACCTTGCTGCGTCTGGATACTCTTCCTCGCTGGCGCCGTCTCTCGAGTCGTGACCTACCAGTAGCTGGCAACACAGCGTCGGAATCACGGTCATCGCGACGAACAATGATGTCACCAGGCAGATAGCCACACCCAACGGGATGGCGCGCACGAATTCACCGGTGCCGCCTGGCAAAAGATAGATCGGTAGAAATGCGGACACGGTTGTTAACGTAGAGACTAAAAGCGGCAAGAATAACTTTGCGGGTTCTGCGGAGGCCGCTTGCAGCATATCGGCGGCCACGTTGGCGCGACGTTGAATCTGCTCCGTGACTACGATGGCGTTGTCGACAAGCAGCCCCATCGACATGATCACCGCCATCACCGACATTTGATTCAGAGGAACACCAAAGAGGTGAAAGAGAATCAGCACCGCAAGTCCGGTCAGTGGAATCGACGTCGTTACAATGCTCGCGCCACGCCATCCCATAAAGACCAGCGTCGACAGAAACACGAAGGTGACACTGAGTAGCAACGTACGCGTCAGCTCGCTGGCGAGTTGACGCGTGTATTTGGTCAAGTCGTGAAATAGCACGCACTCGTAATCCTCGGGTAACGAGTTCTGAAAACCCTCGATGATGCGGCGAACTTCGTTGCCGTAATGGTCAATGCGCATATCAGATCGTGCCCGCGCGCCGACGATAACGGCTGATTTCCCGTTCACACGAGCCAGCGGATCCGGAGGCGTGACAGTAGTGCGTCGCACCTCCGCGACATCACCAAGTCTTACCGTGCGGCCATCGCTTGTTACCATCAGTACCATGTCGTGTAGTTCCGACTCGTTCTCAAACTCGCCGCTTGCTTCGACCAATAGTTCGCTATGCCCAACTCGGAGTCGCCCGGATGGCCGACGTGTGTTGCGGCTCCGTACAGCGCCGGCCAGCTGGCGAAAGGAAAGGTCGTTGGCAGCTAGCTGGGCCGGGCGTGGTTCGACGTGGATGACTTCCCGCTGCACACCAAACAAACTGGTCGAAGCGCTGTTCCTCAAGAACCGCAGTTGGTCTTCCAGTCGTTGAGCCTGATCCTTCAACTCGCGATAGCTGCGCGTGGGACTGGAGATCGCCACCAGAACCGCGAACGTGCCCATGATTTCGTCGTCGAGTTCGGGTCCTATCGTTGCCTGCGGAAGTTCGACCGTCGCCTCGTCCAGTTTCTGTTGGACCTTCTGCCAGACTGGATC
>CBDUAB010000817.1:0-2986 GCA_965365045.1 uncultured Planctomycetales bacterium | reverse complement strand
GCGGGTTGTCCTTGATCTTTCCCGTCTCGGTATCGACGTTTACCACACAACTCAAGCGATAGGCGATGTTACCAAGGTGGCACAACATGGTGCTCTTCTGGCCATCGGCGATTGGCGCATTGAGCTTTGTGCCTAAGCGAATTGCGTCGATGAAATTTTGGAAATGCGGCTGCTGAGGATTGCTGCCCTTTTCGCGCGCGACTTCGGCCCCTTTTTCGTCGTGAATCGTAAAGCCATTGTCCTTAATTGCCAACGATCCATCGTCGCCGTAAAAGGTGACAAACCCTAGCTCTTCAGGACGACGTGGCAGACAACTGCTGTGATCCCAGCTAATTCCGCAGTTTCCAAAATCGTAGGTAGCATATCCTGTGTCAGGGGTTTCTTGGTCGTCTTCGAATTGATAACGGCCGCCGGCGTAGTTCACCGTACGCGGACGATCCACATTCAGTCCCCAGCGCGCAACGTCCAACGCATGGACGCCATTGTTACCCAACTCGCCGTTGCCCCACTTCCAATGCCAATGCCAGTTGTAATGGAGCAGGTTGTTTTTGTAAGGTGTTTCCGGCGTTGGGCCCTGCCATAGTTCGTAATTGAGCCACGCGGGCACTTCTGTTTGCCGTCCAATCCCGATGCTTCCCCGCGCATTGTCGTACCAACAGCGCGCGTAGCGTAATGTGCCGATCGCGCCGTCGCGCAGGCGCTCAACCGCTTCAATGTAGTGCGGCATACTACGTCGCTGAACGCCCATTTGAACTTGACGATCATGTTCACGCGCGGCCTCGACCATCAACTCGGCTTCATAAGGGTTGTGACTGCCGGGTTTTTCCACGTAGACGTGTTTGCCGGCAGCGCAGGCCATGATCGTTGCCGGCGCGTGCCAGAAGTTGGGCGCGGCGATCGATAGGGCATCCACGTCCGGATCGTCAAGAATCCGGCGCACGTCGTCGACGGCCCGCGGTGCGAGGCCTTGGCTTTCCGCCGCACGTTTGGCTCCGCTCTCCAACCGGCGCTGGTCGACGTCACAGACGTAGGCGACTTCCACGCCAGCAATTTTGGAGTAAGTATCGACGTGCGACATGCCACGGCTCAGCCCCATCACACCAATGCGAATTCGGTCGTTGGGCGAATCCGCCACGGCTGGCCTGTGGAACGCCATGGTCGACATAAGAGCACCGGCGCCAATTTTCAGGGCCGTGCGGCGATCTTGCGTGGTGTGGTCGTTCATGATTTCTTTCCTGGTTTGTTGAACCATTTGTCACGTCGAATGTGTAACTATTCGCTCCCTGTTCGACTATAACTAATCTACCAGGTTATCGAACGACAAACACGACAACCACCCGATTGGAACGTGTTTTGAATTTCGAAATTGATGTACGATGGCCCTCCGAGGCCATCGTACAACCTGCATTGCATTTCAAAACTCGCTCTTAGACCGAAGCGAAGTGCCGGATCGAAAAGCACAGACGGGCGACGGAACGTTGATTGCCGCCGTGCGCGCCGGTCATACAGATCGTTTTGCCGAAATCGTCAGGCGCTATCAGCCGGCCTTGCTCCGTGTGGCTGTGAGTCGCTTGGGGCGAGACGACTGGGCCGAGGATGCGGTACAAGAAACGTTCCTGAACGCCTTCAGGTCGTTGGCGACTTACGATTCACGGTACAGCTTTCGCACTTGGTTGTGGACCATTTTGCTGAATCAATGCCGCCGACAATATCGCCAACAGCGCGAGAAGCAAGACCGCCATTGCGCGGAAATATCGAATAAGGCGCCGTCCGAGTTATTGAACGAAGTTGCAGGTCGGGAAGCCAGTCCCGATGCGGGGTTGGAATCCACGGAACGCAAGCAACTGTTGGAACGATTGCTGGCCGGCCTGCCGGATTCACAGGCAGACGCGTTGAGATTGCGTTTTTTCGGCGGACTCAAATTTCAGGAGATTGCCGCCGCGATGGACTGCAGTCTTTCCGCTGCCAAAATTCGCGTGCGTCGTGGCCTCGTCACTATGTCTGAGTTCGTAGCCGCGGAAGGAGATTCCCATGCGCACAATAATTGATTGCGATGCGACGTTTGACGTGTTAACGCGCGGACCGTTCCCTGGTGGTCACGAGTCGGACGACGCGGTCGCGACTCACCTGGAATCTTGTCACAACTGCAGGGCGTTGGCCGAAGCTCTACGTCCGGCCGTCGATTTGTTTCATGAAAGTCTCAACGATGCGGAGCGAACAAGCCTACCGCGGTATGTTGTGCCCGTGAGGAACACGAAATCTCTCGAGCGGCGAATTCTCACAGTTGTTGAATCCGTGGCTTTAAAGCCGTCGCCACAAGACCTGTGGTTTGATTCCCGACGTTGGGTGCACTATGTCCTGGCGCCGCTTATCCTGATTGTTCTTATCTCGCTTGTATTGCGTGGTTTTTCGGAGATCTCGGGTTCACAAAAATCCGTGGCATTGGCGGCCGATCCTGTCAACGGAATGACATTGTTAGCCGCGCTTTCCATTCCGGCCTCCTGTGTGGTCGACAGCCCAGGCGATGCGATGATCGCGGCCAAGGATCCTTTCGTCTGTTGTACGCAGTGCCATGCGCTGGCGAATCCCGACCGTCCCGCCATCCGTTGTATCGCTCAACTCACGGTTGCTTGTATCGCATGCCATATGGCGACGCAAACGGCTACCGGTTGCTGTCATGATTGTCACGATGTTGATTCACCGGTAGCTGATGCGCCGATAGTTGATCACGGCCCGATTCATGCGGATGGCTCTGTTACCAGTGCAGAACAACGGCTTACTGTGGCTTGCGGTGCGTGTCATGAAAACGCACGGTCCTCATAACGGGGTTGCACGTGGCTGGAAAAGGTTGTGGTTTTAGCGTGCTGGCACGTGCTCGGTTGAAGGTCCACTTGCCGCGCGAAACTACTATCGGTCGTCCAATGTAGTCATCAAGCTCCGAGGTTGTGAATAAATTGGCCGCAGTAAATCAGCCGCCGGGCGTTAG
>CBDUAB010000816.1:0-2988 GCA_965365045.1 uncultured Planctomycetales bacterium | reverse complement strand
GCTCGTCATAGACAATCGGAGACGACCAGGCGATGCCGGGGATGCTCGTCTTCCAAGCCACATTTTTATTTTGGGTCCACTTGACCGGCAGATCCACCTCGCTAGAGATGCCCTGTCCGTTTGGCCCTCGAAACCGCGCCCAATTTTCGGCGCTGGCCGGGACGAACGCCGTCACCGATGCCAAGCAAAACACGAGTTGAATTGTTACGCGCATCGATGGATCCTCCAGCCGAAATACTAAACCAAGTGGTGTCTATCTTACAGGCGCACACGACGGCGTCCACCGTCGGCACGGTGTAGCGCAGAGGATTGGAGAAAATGAGCGGTACGCGGATTGACTCTTCGTGGATGTTGAACGCCTTCTACGTGGAGTGACGATCATTTCATTGCGTTGAGCTTTGTATTGATATTGTCTAGCAGTCCCGTGAGAGTCTTCTTGTGCCGCGGGTCGCTCGCCAAGTTCGTAAGCTGACGCGGGTCGGCCTGCATGTCATACATTTCCATGTCACCTTTGCCGTAACGAATCAGCGCCCAGCCGTCGGTACGCAGCAGATGATCGTTGCGGCCGCGCAGGCAATAAACCGCTTCGTGCACAACGTGTTGTGGGTCATCAAGCACCGTGGCGAGACTCTTGCCCTGCACGTGTTTCGGTACGGGCAGTCCGCACAATTCCGCTAGTGGTAGGACAGGATTTCATCCTGTCCAGACAGGTTAAAACCTGTCCTACGTACATCATGGACGTTGCCACAGACCCCGTGGTGGTTGCTCAGAATGACACGTCAAGGGTGCTTCATTGAAAGCGGTATCGGTAAACAGGGTGCGGGCGACCGGCTGCGCCCGTCGTCATCCTTAGCAATAACGTCCTTTGCCGAGGACGATTTGAACTTCGACAGCGAAGTGGAAGCAACCGAACCCAAAATTCTAGTGACCAATCGGAGCTCGGGTTCAAGTAGCGGTTGCGAAGACGGTGATTGTGATGACAGCGGCGCTGTGAATGCGCACTACGTAAACGCCATGGCATCAATTTGGCTAAGCGCAGCCTGAGTCCGTCTTGCAGATTACCGTGTGACGCTGAAGGACGCCTTCACTACCTTGATCGCTTCGATTCCTTCGCTTGAGCGCTTTCCAGCATTGTCCAAGCTGTCTTGCAACACCAACATTCTTGTGCCCGTGTCGTCAGAAGGAATTTCGTAAGCGTCCATAACCATGGTATGCCCAGCGAGTGTGAGTTGAAGACTCGTGCCAACCAATGTTTGTTTGCCAAGAATTATCTGTGCGTTCGTATCCGTGACTCGGCAATTCTCCTTGCCAATCTCGTTTACCATGTTGTTGGCGAAGTCAGCGGTTGTTAACGGCTCGTTGAAGACGAAGTACATGATTTTGAAATCATTGCCGGAGAGCGTCCAGTTCCTTGCGTCCGAGTCGGACAAGTCCGCTTCCCAAGCGAACGAGCGAGGATATTTGAACGAGATTCCTTGGTACGGAAAAACGCGATAGGACTGAGGCGCTACCGTGATGGCGGGATTTTGGAATCTACCTTTGATGCGGACCGTTTTGCGCTCTCTGACGGTTATCGACTTGTTACCAAACTTCACCGAGTATGTGAGCGGTGGTTCCTTCGATTCGTCTTCGGCGGCCGAAATCGACGAATTATCGGTGGAAAAGAGAAGTAACAACAATGCGATGAGAACGGCTGGTCGGGTCATAAGTTCACGCTTCGATTTTGTATGCATGATTGTTAACGGTAGCCCGATGCGCGAGCGAGGGACACAAGGTTAATCGTTCCACGGGTTTACGTGATGTGGTAGGTAAACATTCGCCGAAGGTGTGAGCGGCATGGCGCTAGCCACCGGTATTTCCCGGGAAACCGGCGGCTAGCGCCGTGCCGCTCACTTCCACTCCACGCCTTCTGCGAATATCTACTGTGGTAGTGTCCTTGCTCGCGCGTCGGGCTACCGTTGTTTTCGTCAATTACCATCATTTGGACACGCTAGCGCAACTTCAAAGCGCGCGAGCGAGGGACACTAGATTGTTTCGTCGGGCCTGCAGATGGGGTGACACGGGTTATTCCAGCGGTTACGAATCTTCCTAAGTAAAGACGTGTATTTGCCATGTGGGTTGTAAGAGACGCACGGTCTCCCGAAGAAATTCCTGAAATGAGGCGTATTCCCATATTCGCAACTGTGGCGCCACTACGCATTTGTGTGAAAACTCAACGATTGCCGGCCGATCGTGGTTTACATAAAGATGCGCATAATCAGGGCATTGCTAGTCGCACGTTCTTTTGCGGTGGAAGGCTTGTAAATGATCGTAAGGATGTCATTGCGGTCGGTAGCGTGTATCACGCTATCGGTATGGCTAACTGCGGCGATCAGCTCGGCACAGTCTTCAAATCAATGGGAAGTTGATCGGCGTTCCGTGCCTCGGTACGACTTGGGCGCGACAGATCAAACAAGTAGCCACACCGGCCAGAATCGTGTGAGAGGACCTCATTCGGAAACGGCTCCGAATGTCTCTAGGCAACAAAATGCGAACCTTCGTCCCAACCCCGGTTCAAATGCAATTTCGGAAATGGTGCAACCAGCGGTCGAATCAGCGGCCCTTGCGCGACTAGCCCAAGAACGCAATCAATACGCCTTGAATTTGGCCCAACGAGGTGCGTACTTTTCCGCGGAGGAAGAGTACTTCAAAGCCCTGTGGATCGTGGCCAGAAAACTTGATGAAACACACGCAACGGCGACACACTCAGCCGCTTTGAGCGCGGCACAGCGTGCTTTCGAAGAAACCAAGGACTTCGCGAAATTGCTACCTGACAAAGCCGATCACGACGTCCGACGATTTATTTTGGGGCACAAAACCCACGTGTTGCGAGGGTCACCCGAACCGTTACCGGCGCTGTCCGCGATGCAAGCTTACTACGCGTACGCCAGCGAGCAATTGGTCCTGGCCACGGGAAACGAAGCAGTGGCGTCAACTTCGCTCAGCGGT
>CBDUAB010000815.1:0-2988 GCA_965365045.1 uncultured Planctomycetales bacterium | reverse complement strand
ATCAACAGTAACTCGATCACCAACTTGTCCATGTTTCTTGAGTCGGTCCAGACTGCTGCGCAAGCGGTCTTCGAACGCATCGCCAACGGCCACGAGTTTCGTGTTCGGATCGGCTCCGAGCGCGTTGACGACCGCACCCGCCCCGCGTCCGCCGAGACCAATCGCGCCGACTTTGATCGTCTCGTCGTTAGCGGCATGCACTCGACTGGGTACAACGAGTTGGCCGAGAACCGATGCGCCAATTGCCGTCGCCGTGGAGTTTTTCAAAAAGTGGCGGCGAGATGCGGCTGGTTTTGTTTCGTCCATTTTTCTTCTCCGATAATGTGTGACTTGTTTATGTGGCATGTTGTACTGTCTAGAACCGAGGGCACGATGCTTGAGGTCACTCCAGCGCCAACACTTCGTTCATGCGCTGAGCGATATCGGTGAGGCGATCGCGTTTTCCTCCCTTGACTTCTGCCGTGCACCATCCAGTGAATTCTATTTCGGCCAGGGCATTGCGAACTTCCGCCCAATTGACGTCGCCGTCGCCGATCTTACAAAAACCATTCTTAACACCCCAGTCTTTCACATCCAGCTTCACGATACGATGCCCCAAAACACGAATCCACTTTTCGCTGGGGGCAAATTTCTGGTGGTTACCGATGTCAAAGTAGGAGCCGACCCACGGACTGGCGATGTCGTCGATGTAATCGCGCAATTGTTCCGGCTGCTCGCAGAAGCCGTTCCAAACGTTCTCGATCAATACGCGTACACCCAGTTGGGAGGCCAGCGGCAGGACTTTGCGGATTTCATCTCGCGATCGTTGCCAAACGTGATCGTGTGTTTCATCGGCGCCCGTTACTTTTCCCGGAACGAGTAATACCGTGTCGCCACCGTAAAAGTTCGTGTCACGAATGGCCGTTTCCAAGGCGGCACGGCCTTTGTCGCGAATCGCCTTGTCCGAAGATGAGAGGCGTTGATCCCAGTGGACCGAGTCAACCACGCCATGCACGGGCATGCCAGTTGTACGACTTGCCTCGACAACTTCGTCTCGATTGATGTTCGCCGGGCTGTTGAGTTCCATGCCGTCGTAGCCTAGCTCCTTTTGCAATTCGAATTTGGCCAGGACGGAATCACCCTCTCGGATCATGCCCCATTTCACCGATTTGTAAATGTGGCCGGCATTCGACGGCGAGTCTGATTCGGCGGCGCTGGTTGGCTGGTGCGCCACAAGGCCAGCCGCCGCCGTTGCAGCAAGCGTGCCGGCCGTACCTTTGACGAACTCTCGGCGGGTGAATTGAAGGTTTTTCATGCGGTTTTTCTCCGGAGCGCGGCTGCGCTTGCATGTGCTACTTGGGTAAAACACCCTTTTGGCCAACGCCGTGAACGATTCTGGTTCCCCGGCTCTGCCTGGGAACCTCATGAATTGCAGGCTCTGCCTGTTGACCATGAGGCGGAGCCTCCTCGCCAGTGCGGTCCCAGGCAGAGCCTGGGACCGAGGCATAAGATTATTAATTCATAGTTCCTTGATTTCGAGGTCACGATAAACGACCGGATCGCCGTGGCCAGCCAGACCGAAGTGACCTTTCCCGCGGTCTTTGCCGGGATGCGGTGAGTTCGCCATGTATTCGGTGACTTTGGATAGATCGCCATCGAGGATCACGTTGCCGTTCAATTCAACTTTGATTGTCGAACCCATGACGGTTACCCGTTGGAAATTCCATTGGCCAGCCGGTCGCAAATAGCCACGATGGGCGGCAATCATCCCGTAAGCCGAGCCGTGATACTGTCGTGGGTCAAGCTCGGCGTACCTTGAATGCGGATCATCGAGTACCTGGAGTTCACACATGCCAACATAAGCCGTATCGCCCTGGCCCGGATAGCGGATCGCCAAGCCGTTGTTTCCACCCGGTGGCAGTTTGAATTCGAATTGGACCGAAAAGTCACCATATTCTTTTTCCGTGTAAATAGTACCGTGTTGCGCTAGGATCGTTTGGTCCTCAATGGCGTTCTTGTCAAGCGGCCCGGCCCAACCGTCGAAATCTCTACCGTTAAAGATGGACAGGTAGTCACTGCCACCATGTTCGCGAAGCAGTTTGTCGGCTTCGTCAGCGGGAATCTCACGGACGAAGATATTACGAAAGCGTGTTTCGCTGCCGTGTGTTTGTAATTGGATGCAACCAGTAGCGAACATCGGCAGTTTGCGATCAAAATAATTCTCCATGACGGCGCCGTCCACGGTAAGTTTGTCATTAAGCCAAACCCAAACCAACGAACCGATCATGCGGATGCGAAAAGTGTTCCACTCGTTGGTTGGATTGTCCGCTTTGACGAGCGGCCATTTGCCGGGATTGTCGTTGCTATTGTTCCACAGCGCTCCGGAACCTCTTTGATTTCCATTTTGAAACTGACCTGAGTCACTCGGATCCCAAATCTGCACTTGGGGTGTGCCACGCAGGTAGATTCCACTATCGCCATTGGGAGCAAGATTCCAGTCTACGTACAGCTCAAAGTTGCCGTAGTCTTCTTCGGTCGTCAGATAGACACCTTTACCGTCGGAAACGATTTCGCCTTTGTCGGTGTCGACCGTCCAGTGTTCGTCTCGGTCGGCATTCCAGGCGGCTTGTCTCTTTTGCCGTGTCGCGTCATCCATCGCCGCTTCTTTGCGTGGATCGGAACCAGGTCGCCCACGCCAGCCAGCAAGAGTCTTGCCATCAAACAGCGACGTGAAGCCTGGTGGTGGTTCGACGTCCGCAGCCTTGAGGGCCTGTGCCTTAACGATGACGATACAAAGAAAAATGGTGATCGACAAAGCGATTTTCATGGTCATCCTTCTCACGATTGGTGGCGGGTTGATCAGATACCTAAGGTAGGGCGTTGTGAGGACCCCTACAGGATACGACGTGGGAACCCGTAAAAGCAAGCCAACGAGTAAACCGAGGTGGGTGAATCGAGCCGAGTGTCATGTCGAGTGCAACTCTAGCCCGACGCGCTAGCGAGGGACAC
>CBDUAB010000814.1:0-2992 GCA_965365045.1 uncultured Planctomycetales bacterium | reverse complement strand
CCTTCGCGGCACGCAAGTGAATGACGTGACGCCGTTGGCTGGACTGACCCGGCTCAAGGCGTTGGACCTTCGCGGCACGTGGGTGAGTAAAGAGGACTACAACGTGCTACGAAAGGCGTTGCCGAACACGACGGGGATCCGAGACCAGAGCCTGCGGAACAAACCAAGAGACGAAGCACGCGCCGAACTAGTCAGCGCGTGCCTCGATGTAATCACTTACCAAACAATTGGTTGCCGGAGCCTAACTTTCAGTCACACCGTCGAGGAACAATTCTCCAAGGACATTGTCTTCTAACAATGAATTCTGCAGCTGTAGAGAGCCAGTATCGTCACCATCGTCCTCCTGGATTGCCGCCAACCCATACGAACCATTGTCCGTGGCCGTCAAATTCACGGCGAGGGCCGACAGGTCACCGTTACCGGCTTCTTCCAATTTTACGCCGTCGTCCGAATTACCGTTAGCGACAACCTGTCGAAATTCGGCCGTCAGGTTCCCAGTACCCTCTTCGGCGAGTTCGATGCCTTCCCGGCCATTTCCGCTCGCCTCGACGTTGACAAGTAAGACGTTCAAGTCACCTGCACTATTCCCGAAATCACCATCAAATTTTTCTCGGATCCTAATGCCCGCACGACTATTGTCGTTAGCGACAACATTTCGAAGTTCGGCCGTAAGGTTTCCATCATCTTCTTCGCCGATCGAGATACCTTCCCTGCCATTTTCGTTCGCCTCGACGTTGACAAGTAAGACGTTCAAATCGCCCGCACCCTCTCCATCGTCTTTGTCAACCTTTTCGTCGATCGCTATACCAGCTCGTCCATTATCGCGTGCTACTACGTTGATAAACGTAGCGTTCAGGTCGCCCTCCGTCTCTTCGTCCAGATCGAGTCCCTGGTCCGAGTTTCCGCTGAACGTAGAATCGACGATCCGCGCCCACAAATCCCCACCATCAGCTTCGTCAATATCCACGCCGTCCTCTCGATTCCCCGGGTCAACATCCTGAAAGCCGTTGTCAGTAAAGGACGATGTTACCAAATCGAAAACGACATTGCCGTCTCCCCTTTCGTCGAGTTCAAGACCATCTCCGCCGTTGTCATGGAAAAGCGAATTGATAACCTTGGCGTCGATGTTGCCATCCCCGCCCTCATCGACACGGATTCCATCGAAGTCGCTCCCCTCCTTGGCGTTGCCCGTAAAGCTGCTATTCAATACATCCAGACGGATGCTTGCGGGCGAGTTGGCGGACTGATCGGCGATATGCAGACCGTGAAGCCCGTTGCCCGTGACAACCACGTTTGTCAGGCTCACCGAGACCTCGCCTGTAGCATCGGCGGGCACGGGGACGAAAATGCCATTTGTATCTCCATTCTGAAATGTCAGTCTGGAAAGCTCCAAGTCGCCACCACCTGATGAAATGAACAGATCGAGAGTGTTTTCATCAGGCTCGATTGTGGCACCGTTACCGTCAATAGACAGAGCCTGGTTGCCAGTGTATTCCACCGGAGAGTCGATTTGGATGGTGGCCAGGTTCGCGGCAAACTTGATTGAATTGATCTCGGGATCGATATTTGCCTGCTCTACTGCATCGCGAAACGTATCATCGCCCGCATCGCCGCTGCTTGTAACGAATAACGTTGTCAACATCGAACGGTTCTCGAGCGACTCCAGGCTAAACTTGAGTGACTTGGAATAATGCATCATGTACCCCCTTGCAAAAGGTTCTTAAAACAGTTGTGCGGCTTAGTTACCGCGTCACCAAAAAAACGTTGCCAAAGATCCGCGAAATCATATCTGCTTCCTCACGCAAGCGACTCGATTGCAGAGGACATGCGAAGGCATCGAAACATAACGGACCGTTGAATTGTTCTGTCGCCTCGGCTGCTTGTGATCGCGGATGGAATTCTCGATGTCGCCACGTGGCCGTGAAAGAACGTAGTTCGTGACGCTCTGGCCGTTGCAGTTCGTTGTCTTGTCGATTGCCGATCGGAATGTTGCGTAACGTGGAGCGATGAAGGGAATCGCGTACCGGATGAGAATCCAAGTCCATAACAACGGTGGCGAATGCAACATCAGCAAATGGTGGGGCAACCTGCAACGGTGCCCGAGGAGCTCTACGAGGTTCTGTCGCCGTCGGTGCTGCTGCGACAATTTGCGACCACATGTTGTCGTTGTGAAGGGTGCTCGTGTGCAAAATCGTTCCCTCCGCAATCAACGCGGAGTGATTCACTTCCTCGCTGAACATGATGTCGAATTGATCGACATACGAACGCTGTGTTAATCCTTCTTGAACAATCACTTCAATTACGGTCGGCGGTATACCGAGGACCGCGTTTTGGGCATCAGTTGCGTCAGGAGATGACTCTTGGTGCAATGCCTCTGCAACGGGCACTGGTAGATCCGCGTCGTCCGAAATAATGGACGGTGACGTTTCTCGTAGTTTAGAAAGGCTTAGCGCGATCGTTTCGTCAGCGTTGGTCGTTCCCGGTTTGTCGTTTGCGTTGTTCTCTAGCATGGACAAAAACATCGTTTCGTCACGCTCACCGAGAAGTGTACGATCATGTCCATCGTCCGACGTTTGCGCTACGTTGTCCGTGACGTTTTCTGGAACCTCGACGCTCCCCTTGCTTTGGGTGGACGGCACGAGATTTGGATAACTTTGTTCCAACCAGTCCGAAAGACCGAAGAGTTCTTGGATGTTGTCTTCGGTAGCCAAGAGCGATTCGACTTCGACTTCATAGAACTCGCGACAGTCCGTGAAGTCCCCAAACACGTCTTTTGTGCACGAATGAACTTTGTCGAGAGAAAGTTCGAACAGCTCACGGCCGTCTATTGGGTCTTCGAGCCGAACTCGATAGCGAAACGCGACATTCTTCAGCGTAGCGCCGACTTGTCGCCACTCAATGTTCCGGTGGTCGAGTTGGACTGCGCGGACAGGATCATCACGGAGTGACACGTCAGAAAGCTGTTCTCCCGCCAATGTTGCTGCCACTTGGG
>CBDUAB010000813.1:0-2998 GCA_965365045.1 uncultured Planctomycetales bacterium | reverse complement strand
TCAACAGAGTAGGCGAGGGTATTCATATTTATTTTGATGAAAAAAGTGGCGTGAAGATGAACGATCTGCGAATTGCCACTATCACGGCCAACCAAACCGACTTTGAAGCGTCTCCCGTGACGCTGAATGTGCAAACCGTGTCCACCGGGTTTGAAGGCCAAAAGTTTGTCGTACAACTCTTTGATGAGGACGGCGAGCAAATTGAGGAACAACTACTTACGTGTGCCGCCGATGATGACCCGACGGACATCCGCTTTCGTTTCCGACCGAAACAATCGGGCGTCCAGTTTTATCGCGTGGCACTCTTTTCCGCGGCAGAACGTGAGTCCTTCGAACAGGGCAAAAGCAAGACGGAAGCGACGCTGGCGAATAATGTCCGCGTCATCACCGTCGATCGCCGTAGCGGTCCGTATCGCGTGTTATATCTGGCTGGGCGACCCAACTGGGAGTTCAAATTTCTGCGCCGCGCGCTACAAGAAGACGACGAAATACAATTAGTCGGACTGGTGCGAGTTGCCCGTAAGGAACCAAAATTCACCTTCCGCGATCGCTCCGTCGACTCGACCAATCCGCTGTATGCCGGCTTTTCCGAGGAAGCCGACGACGAGGCACAACAGTATGACGAACCGGTTTACATCCGCTTAGGAATCCACGAAGCGAACGAACTGCGCGACGGCTTTCCCAAAACTACCGATCAATTGTTCGCTTATCATGCCGTGATTCTGGATGACATCGAGGCGGCAAGTTTCACTCAAGATCAAATGTTGATGTTGCGCGAATTCGTCAGCGCGCGGGGCGGTGGGTTGCTGATGTTGGGCGGACAAGAATCGTTCACCAAGGGAAAATACGATCACACACCCTTGGGTGAACTGTCGCCGGTTTACGTCACCGCGGGAGCAGTTGAACAGATCTCGGGACCTTATCGTATTCAGCTTACTCGCGAAGGTTGGTTGCAACCCTGGATGCGAGTTCGTTCGACGGAAGTGGCCGAGCGGAAGCGGCTGGCCGATATGCCTTCATTTGCAACGCTGAATCCAACTGGCGGCATCAAACCGGGTGCGTCGGTATTGGCGACGGTCGAAAACCAGGCCGGCAGTGACATTCCCGCGTTCGTCGCGC
This sequence comes from uncultured Planctomycetales bacterium, assembly GCA_965365045.1. GTDB lineage: Bacteria > Planctomycetota > Planctomycetia > Pirellulales > Pirellulaceae > CBDUAB01. The sequence continues at coordinate 1,879 of CBDUAB010000813.1, read as the reverse complement.
AGCGATTTGGTAAAGGGCGCTCCGCCGCTTTGTTGATCGGTGACATGTGGCGTTGGGCCATGCATCGCAAACCGGATGCGGAGCAGGATCTGGAGCAAGTTTGGCGACAGACAGTACGTTGGCTGGTTTCCGAAGTGCCGCGACAAGTCGACGTGCAAGTCATTCCGCCGGACGATCCAAGTAAACCTGCGTCGATTCAGGTCGTGACGTACGACGACGACTTCAAGCCGTTGGACAACGCGGAAGTGCAGCTAACGGTGCGGTCACCCAACGGTGAACAATATCCTCTGACGGTGGAATCAAGCAGTGAAAAAGCGGGCGTGTACACCGCCAGCTATTGGCCGCCGGTCGCGGGCGGTTATCGGGTACAAACGGTAGTCATGGCGCCGGACGGTACGGAGCTGGGCAAGCGCGCCGCGGGTTGGACAGCCGAACCGGCGGCCGCCGAATTTCACAGATTGGAGCCGAACGAGTCGTTGTTAGCCGAAATCGCTCGGCAAACGGGCGGTGAAGTGATCTCGCAGAATAAACTGGCGCGCTTTGTCGCTAGCTTGCCTGATCGCAAGATCCCCGTGACGGAGAATTGGGTGTATCCGTGGTGGCATCGACCGTGGGTGCTTGTCTTTGCGATCGTATGTCTCTGTGGTGAATGGGGCCTACGGCGTTGGAAAGGATTGCCATGACCGTGATTTCCCTGTTCCGACTTCTTTCTCTTCTGACGGTTTCCTTTCTCATCGCGGCATTCGGCTTGTCGCCCACGTTCGGGCAAGAATCGCAAACGATCGCAGTTGTCATTGGTGCCGCTGGCGCACCCGAATACAAAGAGCCTTTTCAGACGTGGGCGGATCGTTGGCGGCAAGCGGCACAAATGGGTAACGCCGAACACGTGGAGATTGGCCGTTCCGAGCAAGATCAAAATGATCGCGAGCGGCTGCAGCAGTTTCTCGCGGATCAGCACGAGCCGACCAACCAGCCACTCTGGCTCGTTTTCATCGGACATGGCACCTATTACCGCGAGCTGGCGAAATTCAATCTGCGGGGTCCCGACGTCTCAGCAGATGATTTGGCCGCTTGGCTTCAGCCGATCAAGCGCCCGTTGATAGTCGTAAACTGTGCGTCGAGTAGCGGACCCTTTCTGAACAAGTTATCCGGACCGCAAAGGATCATCATTACGGCGACCAAGAGTGGCGTCGAGCAAAACTACGCCCGCTTTGGCGACTTCCTATCAGCGGCGATCACTGACAGTGCCGCGGATTTGGATCACGACGAACGCGTTTCGTTACTCGAAGCGTTTCTGAGCGCCGCGGGAAAGGTGGCGAAGTTCTACGAGCAGGAGTCCCGTTTGGCCACCGAACACGCTTTGCTGGATGACAACGGCGACAGTTTGGGAACGCCGGCGAAATTCTATCGAGGCATTCGTCCCACACGCGTTCCTGAGGGCGAAGACAAGATTGACGGCAGTCGCGCCGCGCGCGTGGGATTAATCTCCAGTGCCGGCCAGAGCAAGTTCAATGCGCGGCAACTCACCGAGCGAGACCGTCTCGAAGATGCGATCGAGCAGCTGCGCGCGGCAAAACCCGACATAAGCGAAGACGCATACTATCAGCAGCTTGAGCCGTTGATGGTCGACCTGGCTCGTCTGCATGATGCGGCAGGTTTGTAACGCGCGCGCAAAAATGGGGAGGTTCCCCGTTTTTGCGGCGAGATGGGGTATGTGGGGTCGTTCGAACGGGAGTTTTGACTAGTAGAGCGAGTCGGCGACATATCGCGCCTAGCTAACGAACGGCCCGTCAATACTTCCACGGTAGGTGCTCATAAATATCGTACGATTGCCGTTGCCCTCGATGGCAGTTTTGTCGTTACCTGGGACAGCTATCGA
>CBDUAB010000812.1:0-2999 GCA_965365045.1 uncultured Planctomycetales bacterium | reverse complement strand
TCGCTTCAACTATCTCCGCATCGATCTTCTTGGGCGTGAACGTAAATTCGGCGCGTGATTGTCGATCCACATCGAACTCACCGACTGATTCAGGTTTGGATGTACCGCTGTCGACCAAATGAAGTGGACCGCTCGCCGCGCCGACCCATGTTGGTGCATCGTCGTGCCGCAGAACGAGTTGACCGCTTTCCTGGTCAAATGTTGTAAGCATCCAATCGGTGGATACTCGGCCGGCCGGCGCAGGGGCGGCCGTATAAGGCCAGCAGACGTAAAGAAAAAGCCAAACAAATAAAATCAAACAAGCCGCCTGCGTGACTCGACGAACCGGCGAGTACAGCCAACTGGAACCGATCCAACGAAGTCCGCGCCGAACGGGTCCACGTATTTTGGTTTCGTGGTTCGATCTCAGCACCGCGGGCAAACAGCGCCGACAGAGTTCGCTTAGCCACGTCTGACGCGCGGACGAACCGTCGGGTGTTTTGCGTATAGCCGGTAGAAACCAGTCGAGTCGCATTGGGCTCCTCGTTTTTAACCGTTGTACGAATCAGAATTAGGTGCGAACACTCATTGTGCAGCGACGTAATGGTTTAGGCCGATGCCGCGATTCAAAGTGGCAATATCCAAATCATTTCCGAAAGTTTTCGCGGATACGAGATCCTGATTAGTGAAGATCAGTGTTGATTAGTGTTCCGTATGTTAACGGCAGCACCAGCGACAATTGGAACTGCGCGTTCGCTCGAATTAGCGTCCTGTTTCACTTCCTCGACCCATTGTCGATGCTCTGAGGCTTGAGGCTGAGCGACTCTCAACATTGTCGCATATGGCCGCCATTTGCGAATAGGCAAAAAACGCTCACTTAAGTGACCGAGCGAGCTTCCGAAATCTGGTTGCTCCGAGTGCTGCCACGCCGATTCCGGCCGCGATCAGTGCCCAACCTGACGCGGCCGTGAACAGCCTGTCGCTGTAGAGATTCAGCACCGTGGCCCCAGTTGCCGCGAGCATGATTGCCGTGCGGCCGTAGGCCAGCAATGTGCGTTCGTTCGCCAGAATTGTCCGTTCTAGCGCCAGTTGGTCCCGCACTTGTTCATCATTCCCGGGTAAGTTAGCCGCCATGCTCGAGCCGTGTGTTTGATGCTTTGATCAGCAGGTGACGACGACGTTCAGAATCGGTAACCGCCGCCGATGCCGATAAAGAAATCATCAGAATCGTCCGATAGTCCCACACCGGCGCGCAAATCGAGAACAAAGTTGTCGGTCAGATAGTGATCGACGCCGATGTTGAAGAAAGAAACAACGAACTCGTCCTCAAGTCCGTGTGAGAAAATGCCATACCATTCGGCATACACCGTGTTGGATTCGCTCAGCTCCAGCCCGAGCACGGCCGACTGAGTAATCGCGGTGAAGTGGTCCTCCGTTGGCTCCTCCGGAATCAATCCGAAATCCCCAAAGCCGTTTGTGCCAAAACCGGATGAGCCCGCGAACGTCATACGGTCGGTGAGCTGCCACTGGTAGATGTAATCGAGGCCGAACTCAACCCGCTCTGTTGTGAAAGCACTGCCGCCGGTGGGGGCCGAACCTCGCAATTCCAAGGCGCTTGTCGGGCGAAGTATGCGGCAGCAAGTTTGCCGCGTCATCTGTAGCTTGAGCGAGTAACGCAGGTCTTCCGAGCCCGTGCGATCTGGTTCTTCGTCGATGAACTGCCAGGCGTAGTTCCAGCGAATTCGAAACTCGATGTCTTCGCTGAGGCCGACGCGAACCATCATCTCGGGTAACGTGTGCGCGGACTCGATTTCCTCTTCATTATCCTTATAGAAGAACGAATACCCGGTCTCCAGTTGTACAACGCCGAGACCCACTGTGACGGCCGACTGGGTAAAATCGTGACGTTCGGTCTCCATGCGTTCTTCGAACGGGTCGCGCTGCCGGCACCTGGGTTTCAAGAAGTCATCGCAGAATTCGAACAGCGGCTCTCCGTACGAGTCCGTCGCGGTCGCCATAAGACCACAGAGGAGCACAATTGCTAGACATTGGGGAAGTCGGACTTTCGCTTGCACGTCTTGATCCCACGAGCAGATTAGCAATGACGACTTTCGCTCACTCTACATCGAGCGGCCCACTCACCCAAAATCGGCTCAACGTTGGCATGTAGCGTAGCGATGTTTGCTCAACACCTATAGCCGTTACGACCAACCTATCTTGACAGAGCTGCCAGTTCGGTAATCGGTCGGGTAAGTCACTGGGAAATGATCAAGCCGACTCAAGGCGAAACGCGAGCTGAACCAGTGATAAAGGTCTACGAAGCCGTGTTACGTCAGATCGCCGATTGCGTCGTGAACGGTCTTAAGACCTTCGGAGTCATCGTCATCCCCATCAAGTCCGTCGAGTTCGGAAACAACTGATCGCGCTCCGCATGGCCGATCAGCTTAGTCGCGACACTACCGGTAAACTTGCCGATATCACGACCGCCAATGTCGTATAACACACTTAGTCTTGAATCCGTTCTGATGCAATTCATCAGCAGGGTTTGCTGCTCGTGGTTGCGCGGCGAACGCCACTCGGCCATGTCTGAATCCAACAGGGAGATTTCATTGTCGACGTTAGTAACGTTGGACATGAGAACAGCGTTGTCGTTGCCGATCGAGAAGTCGCCATCCGTCGCGAAGACTTCTGTTGCAGGTAGTACGGGCAATGGTGCCCTTGGGACGTTGTTGGCGGCGGCGGCGGCAATCGCGCTATGCTCCACCAAGATTGACCAGCTGTCGAGCGTTCCAGCTTGCCTTCTGCGATCGTCGTGGATCTCAAGTTGCCAAGTGCCGGCAACGCTTTCACCCTCGAAATCGCTAAGGTTGCCTTCTGGACGGTAGGTACCGGTAAACGGCGCGGACGCGGACGTAATTACGCTTCCCGCTTCGTCGTCAAGAATCGTGCCCTGGAAATTGTCCCCACTGCCACCGACGTCAGCTCGAACTCCATCCCACTCAGCGCCAACGCGCCGAGCG
>CBDUAB010000811.1:0-3004 GCA_965365045.1 uncultured Planctomycetales bacterium | reverse complement strand
TGGGCGTGAACTTGTGGGGTGCAAGTCCCCTGTACGAAAACGGGAGTTGAATTGGACGACAGTATCCCGATCGTCGGGCTAACGTTGCTTGTCCAACTTCAAAACACGCGTGTCGGGCTACGGTACATTTTTGCAAAGTGCGTTCCTGCATCCTTTCCACAGTGAATGGCTTTTTCAAGCGTGTGGTGGCTGTTGCCCGAGAAGAGGGCAAAGCAGTCGTTTCAGATTCGGCTAGGCAATTTCTTTCGTTGCCGTGCCAGCAAGCCGACCGCGAAACAGAGTGCCAAGGCGATGCCGGACGGCTCAGGTACGGCTTGAGCACCGGCGAGCGCAACACTGCTTTGCCAATTCAATGCCAGCTCATTGAGGTCCCCGGCGTTTGTACCGCCGCCCGTAAAGTTACCATTTGACCAGTTGTTGTTGTCGGTTTGCCAAGTCAACGCAAGCGCGTTCAAGTCCCCCGAACCAACGGTTCCATCAAGGTCCGCATCACCGACAAGAAGTGGCCCAGCAAAACCGTTTTGGGGTCCGGCGTCGGTGAGCCACGCATCTCGGTCCAGATCGTTAACCAAACCGTCCGCGTTGAGGTCGAACGCGCTGTCATTACTCCCGTCGGCGACGACATTCATCAGCGCGTCAATATCGCCCGTGTCGCAACTGCCATTACCGTCAAAGTCGCAGCCGGGCGAAAGCTGGCCGATTCCGGCCAAGTAGTGCTGCGCTATCTGATCGTGAGTCAGCAGCTTGTCATAGATGGCAATTTCGTCGAGTAAACCGGGGAAGGACTGTACGACCGACGTTTCGTTAGACTGCAAGCGGGCCCCGATGGTTGCTTGTCGTGCCTGCCAGAAAATCGGATCGGCGTCGGTTAAGTTGAATTGCTCCTCGGCGTTCAGGAAAAGGCGAATGTTGGCACCTTCGATCGTCGCAACAAAGTGATACCATTCTTGGTCTTCACTGGGTGCAATGGCGTCGGTTTCGGCTGCCTTGATATGAACACTACTATCGGGATCGCCGGTACCACGCGCCGCCCACACCGTGCGAGCTGCTTCGAAGCCAGCGTTGTTATCGCCAACGACGCCGAAAGAGTACTGGCCGAATGCGGAATTATTGTAGTGGAAGATACGCGGAAACGCCGCGTTGGGAAGCACTTCTGCCGAATTAGGAACAAGCTGGAACCAGGCCTCCATGGACATATCGAGCCCAGCAGTGGTCGTCCCCAGGTTCAGAATGCTGCCATCGCTAACGGGAACGATACCGCGAGAGCACAAACCGCCACAACCAAATCCGAACGCTTCGGAAAACAAAACTGCGGTGCCGTCTTCGCCAACAATGGCGCCGGGGAACCCGAGCCCTAAACCACCCAAGTCCTCAAAGGTTCCCGGAGGCACGTTGCCTGTTGTCTCAATCAGCGATCCGTCCGGGTCGACTTCATCTAGGTGCCAATAGGCGACCGGCTCGTCGGCAAGGATGACGTTGGCATAATCGGCTTGCACATGCACGTTGAACGTCAGCAGTAGCAAAAGCGACGAAAACAGAATCGTGTTACTTCGCATTATTAGGATCCACCTTCCAAAGAAAATAATATATGGCGCAAATGTTCTCGCAACCCCCAAACTCGCAAAACTCTCCAGATTTTGGAGTTTGTCGTGCGGCCTTCCCGACTGCATAATGCTTGGCGAGACGTCTGCACCACTGAATCTGGACAGTCACTCAAATTCAGGTATTCAAATGAAAACGGACCGTTGGATCGCGGAACGCACCCACGCGTTCGACAGTAGCGGTATTCGCAAGATCTTCGATCTCGCGGCAAATCTCAAAGACCCGATCAACCTGTCGATCGGACAGCCAGATTTTGACGTCCCGGCTGAAGTTCAAGCCGCGTGTATTGAGGCCATTCGGTCTGGGAAAAACGGTTACGCGCTCACGCAAGGCATGCCGGTTTTGCGTGACAAATTGCAAACGCGAATTGACGCCGAGTACGGCCATGCGGATCGCCAAGTGTTTGTTAGTTCTGGTACGAGCGGTGGACTCGTTTTGGCCATGCTTTCGCTCGTGAATCCAGGTGATGAAGTCATTGTGTTTGACCCGTTTTTTGTTATGTACGAAGCGTTAATTGAATTGGTGGGCGGACATACGGTGATGATCGACACGTATCCGGACTTTCAAATCGATTTGGGTCGTGTCGCCGCGGCAATTTCTGATAAAACGAAACTGATTCTTCTCAATAGTCCTTCCAACCCGACGGGGGTCGTTGCCGACGAAAGATCGATTCGGTCTTTGGCGAAACTCGCGGCGGAACACGACGTCGTGTTGTTGTCGGACGAGATCTATCGTCACTTCTGTTATGACGAGCCGTTTGCTTCACCGGCAAAGTACAATGAACAGACGCTTGTGATCGATGGCTTCTCGAAAAGTCACGCGATGACCGGCTGGCGATTGGGATTTGCGCATGGTCCGCGTGCGATCATTGATACGATGGTCAAGCTGCAGCAGTATACCTTTGTCTGTGCCCCCCAGCCGGCGCAATGGGCTGGAGCCGTTGCCATGGACGTGGATGTGAGCGAACTGGTTACCAGCTACCGACAAAAACGTGACAGAATCGTTGCCGGGCTGGCGAACGATTTTGAAATCGTGAAGCCAGGCGGCGCCTTCTATGTCTTTCCCAAAGCGCCCTGGGGTAAAGGTAGCGAGTTCGTTAACACGGCCATCGAAAACAATGTACTGGTAATCCCGGGCAATATCTTTAGCCACCAGGATACGCACTTTCGCATCTCGTATGCCGCAAGCGATGAGACAATTGACCGTGGCATTGAGGCGCTATGCAAACTGGCACGTCGCGGGCCTTGACGACTGGCCTGCATTTCTCATAGAAGGCCGGAACGAGGTCGCAAAGCCTTGCCGGAACAGCGCAAACGCGGTTTTCTCTGTTGAAACCGTGTTCGCGAGAATAGCCGCAACGCAGCGACCGAAGTTCCGGAAGAGTCTGCGTTTGCTCGTTCCG
>CBDUAB010000810.1:0-3012 GCA_965365045.1 uncultured Planctomycetales bacterium | reverse complement strand
TGCGCAACTAACGCATGACACTCCACATGCCTTAAACCCCATACGTTCCGAGGTTTTGGCCAGCCCACCCTCCGTCTTCTTCGCGCCGGATTTGGCTTGATACAAGATTACGTTCCGTCTATAGTCCGACGGCGTGGCAGAGACTATGCGCGGTAAGCATGCATGCTGGCGCTTGGCAGTCCGTTTAGTTGCTTTTTTTCGAACCAACATGTGCACTGCACGTATAGAGAGTGTGAGAAAAACACCCGCCGCTGACGAGTTGTCGCGAAGGACGCACAACGGCGATGAGTGACTTTTCTGGATTGGGAAAGGATTCCGTTCTTATCCAATAGGCATGTTTGCTGTCAAAGATCACCTGACTCTCATGTTGCAAAGGACTTGTGAATCGGTGAGGATGTGCCTCGACGGCAGGAACGGTACAATGGGACTGTTCAAGGTTTAATGAGATAGAGCCGCGGCAGCGGTCGATACTGGGGTTGCTTTCAACATTTTGCACGCGAGGTCGCTAATCGTCCTGCTATGGAAGCCTCCCTCGACACGGAACGCGTTGCTAACGAGAGTTGAAAAAACTTCCGCATACGTACGCATTCCGCAGCCATACGAACCTGAAAACGACAAGTTATCGTTTCCACCCGCGCCGTGTCATGAATCAAACGTGACAGGGCAACGAAGCGAACTCGTCTAGTGTCATGGGAGACCTATCATGCAAATTCAAGGACCAGCAAACGTTCACGGCGCTCAGCCAATTCAAGGCCCTCATCGTGTCAACGAGACCGCTCCTCAGCGATCCAGTGATTCGATTCACGGCGCTGATCAACTGGATATCTCGGCCGAAGCCGAAATGATCAGCCGCATTCGCGACGTACCGGACATCCGAGCTGACCGCGTCGCGGACATTCGCCAGCAGATCGAAGCAGGAACTTACGAGACAGGCGAAAAGTTGGAAATCGCCATTGGCCGTTTGTTTGACGAACTGGCGGGCTAAATTAGAACTTGTAAAGAAACAACTTGTGGTGCAGGCGTCCCGCCTGCTCGCAGCGGCCGTCTCAGCTGCACCACAATTTGGGAAGTAATCGTCTTACACGTTCTTAGTCTTGTGGGGCAACTGAGTTGGGCAAGAGTCCAACTCACATGCCCGCTGGAACGGGGCAGCCAGGCTAAGCCGCCCGTCGATCGGGCGTCGCCTGATGACTCAACATCTGCGGTGCAAATCGTTCAATGATCCTGTCAGACACCATCTCGACAAGTTGTTGCCGGAATCGCGGATTGACACTCCGCGCGGCCGCGATGCGACGGTTGATAACAGTCGCTGCTCTGGCACGCACATAACCGCGTGCTTCGTCTCGCGAAGCCATAGGCGTCACACGATTCAAGCGTGTCGAGACCTTGTCGGCGCAGGCTGCCGCGATCTGATCCGCTTGTTGATGGAGTGCGGAATCCAAGCCTAATCGGGCGAGCCAAAACTGAACGGTATTCATACGGGCACCTTGTCAGACGTGTGTGCGATGTGCTGTGATAGCGTTTAGCATCGAGTCAGAGTCGGTTTCATCTTTAACGCTGGCCCCGTCCGTCACATCGTTCACACAGAATGGGCGGTGACTTTGTGGCACCACCGATACAACCGGTCTTCTCCGCCCGCCTGCGTCTGACTTATACTGCCCGAAGCATTTGATCGAAGAACTCCCTGCCGCTTGCCCATTCCCCTTGACTGGCCCACCGCGATTTCCTAATCTGCGCCTCGTAAGGCGCCGTAGCCAAGTGGCTAAGGCAGCGGATTGCAAATCCGCCATCCCCGGTTCGAATCCGGGCGGCGCCTCTTAGAAACAAGGGGTTTGCGAGTCGTCGCGAACCTCTTTTTTGTTGGTGTAACCCAAAGTGTTACCCATCGTCATGGAAAGCAAAATGGACCGGCGAACTGTAGTTCGTTTCTTGGAGCGTGGAGACGTTGCGGCTTTTAATGGGTAAGCGATCGGCGGCTTCATCGATCGTGTAGAGTGCGTCTCGCTCGATGACGCCTGGTTTGCCGTGATTGAGCTCGATTGTTTTTCGCATGAGAAACTCCGTAGCTTGATGGTGATTCGGACCGTTTCCGAAGTGCTACGGGTATCATTACTGCGTTAGAAAAGTGCGTCAAAGCCGTGTTTTACATGAGTACACGAGATTTACACGAAACTTTTCTCATGTAAATCTAGCGGGACGCAGTCGAGGTTTCGCCACAGAGAGGGCACTCTAGATACCGCTTATCTGGGCGGGCGGATTTGACTTTGAATTGTCCGCCGCACTGGCATTTTGGCGGCTTATATCGTGGCTGTCGCTCGACGATGGCCACAGCATTCCTATCCGGTTTGACATCCGTAGTACCTGCCCGCCACGTATTTCTCAAAAGCAGTTGGACGCGTCGCAGTTCGTCCGCAACGGTGTCGAAGGTGACTGTGGGCCAAGCCGGTTCAGAACCAAGACTTACCCGGCGGTGCGAATCGATATGACAAAGAACGTCGAACACGGACGATGAGTTAAGCTCTGCCACGTCAATGAGAAAATCGATCACCGCGTAGGTTTGCGTGCCAAATGATTCGTCGACGTCGTAATCGCCTTCGGTGTCAACGAAAAGGGTAGCCTGTTCGTACCAATCGCTGAACGCTTGGAGACCCGCTTTCCACTCCGGTGATTTGTACCAGGTGCCCGTCATGATTCTTGTCCTTTTGAGCCGAGCCGACCAACCGCCAGCGAGGCGACAAGAGTTCCACGCTGGCGGTCAGTCTATGCAGGGAGCTACCCTGCGCTCGACGATTTCAAAGAGTAGGTAAAACGTTGCGCACGGCGTGTTGCAAGAGGTGAAACGCCACACCGCTAACACCATGTTTTACGCTATTCGCAGTCTTTCAAAAACCTGTTCGTATGATTTCCTAGAATTGCAAATCCGCCATCCCCGGTTCGAATCCGGGCGGCGCCTCTTAGAAACAAGGGGTTTGCGAGTCGTCGCGAGCCTCTTTTTTGTTGGTGGCACCCAAA
>CBDUAB010000809.1:0-3016 GCA_965365045.1 uncultured Planctomycetales bacterium | reverse complement strand
AAATCAGGTAGAAACTCGCCGCCCATCCAGAAAATGCTGACGGTTGAAACGAGCACAATGATTGCGACCGTAATCAACACGGCTGTATTGTGTTTCAGAACGAATCGCAACAAGTACGTGTCGAGCCATTTCAACGACCGTACCAACACGGGGTCGCCTTCGCGTTCGAGAAACTTTGCTTTGGGTAACAAGTAAGAAGCCAGCACGGGCGTAATGGTAAGCGAGACGAGCAGCGAGGCGAGTAGGGTCGTCAAGTATGACAATCCGAGCGGGGCGAACATGCGGCCTTCCAATCCCGCGAGTGAGAACAGCGGAAAGATCACCAACACGACAATCAACGTGGCGTACACGATGCTATTCCGAATCTCGGCGGATGCCAAGAAGATGACCTTTAACGAATTCTCGGGATTCTCTCTCTGGCGGTTTTCCTTCAAGCGGCGGTAGATGTTCTCGATGTCTACGATGGAGTCATCAACCAGCTCGCCAATCGCGACGGCCAAGCCACCCAGTGTCATCGTGTTGATCGAAATGCCAAAGTAGCGAAAGACGATCACGGTAATCAGGATCGACAGCGGAATGGCCGTTAGCGTGATGATGCTGGTGCGGAAATTCCATAGGAAAACGAACAACACGACGATCACCCATATCGCTCCGTCGCGAATCGCTTCTTCCACGTTGCCGATGGCTACCTCAATAAAGTCCGCCTGTTTGAAGATATCCGTTTCGATCCTCACGCCGGATTGCTGTTCTTGAATGCTGTCCAGCTTGTCGAGAATCTGTTCGGTCAGCGTGATTGTGTCCGCGCCTGGTTGTTTTTGCACTGACATCATTACAGCCGGTTCGCCGTTGACGCTACCGTCGCCCCTTTTGACCGGTCCGGCAAACTTCACTTCGGAAACCATGCCGATCGTGATCGGCACCGACTCGCCTTGCTTAACAATCGTCTGGCGGATATCGTCCAGCGACGTGGCTCGGCCAACGACACGGATCAGCTTCTCTCGTTCCTCGCTTAGCAAGAATCCGCCGCCGGAAACCGCGTTGGATTTCTCAACCGCCTTGGTCAGCTCATCCAGCGTAACGTCGTATCGGGCGAGTCGTTCGGGCGACGTGAGCACCTGGTATTGTTTTAGCTCGCCGCCCATGACTGTCACTTGGGCAACGCCGCTCACGGCGAGGAGTCTCGGACGCACAATCCAGTCGGCGGTGGTTCGTGCTTCCAAAGGTGTGGAATCACCCGCGGGCAGCACGCCGACCAGCATGATCTCACCCATGATCGACATGATCGGCGTCATCACGGGAACTGCTTCGTCTGGCAGTTTCGCGCGGGTCAGTTGCAATCGCTCCGAAACGATTCGTCGCGCACGATCGATGTCAGTCTCCCATTCAAACTCGACATACACAATCGAGATGCCGATACCCGACGCGGATCGCACTCGTTTGACACCCGTCGCACCATTCATTGCCGATTCGATAGGAAACGTCACGAGCGTTTCGACTTCTTCCGGTGCAAGCCCGTGGGACTCCGTCATGATCGTCACGGTGGGCCGGTTCAGATCGGGAAAGACGTCAATCGACAACTCGGTCGCCTGGTAGCCGCCGAATAAGATGAGGACCACCAGCGCGGCCAGCATGAGGAGCCGGTTTTTCAGCGAAAAAGCTATGACTTTGTTCAACATCGCTTATTCCAATCCTCGCCGCCGGCGTCTCATTTCGCCGGAACCGTTTGTAACGCGACCGCTGCGGGTTGTTTTGGGACACTGATCTGAACGCGGGCCAGCATGGCGTCTTTCAAGAAGCCTTGAGGGTTTGGCAATTCGATCCACACCGGCAGCACACGTTCACGCGCAACCAACTGAGGAGAGAGGCGAACGACCTTGCCGCTGACGCGAAGGTTTGGATTCGACGGAAACGTCGCCACCGCGGCTTGGCCTGGCTTGATTCGCGCGGCGTCGCTTTCCAACACTAGCGCTTTGATCCATATCGTGTCCGTATCTTGAATCTCGAACAAACTGTCGTGGGCATGGACAATTTGGCCGAGCGTCAGCCCGATGGCCGCAACGCGCCCTGAAATCGGTGAACGGATTGCGATCCGGCCCGAAATCGCCGAGCCGTCGCCCGCACCACTCAAATCGCCAGTACGCAGTCGTTCAATGTCCCGGTCGCGTAGCCCAATGAGAGACAGACGCCGCTGTAGACTGAAAACTTGCTCTGACAGCGTCTTCACATCCAGTTCGCGCTGCCAAAACTCACGTGCGGAAATTGTACGCGATTCCGCAAGCGGGCGGAGTCGGTCCACTTCGCCTTGAGTCCAGCGCATTTTTTCCGCCGCCTGTAACAGCTCAAGCTGCAAGTTGCGAAGATGTTGGCTTTCAACATCGGCAAGCGTGTCACCAGCCTCAACCGCTTGGCCCGGCGCGACGATGATTGCTGACACGCGACCCTCGATCAACGATGTTGCGAACGCCTTTTTGTTGGTTGGCAATTCAACTGTCGCCTTGGCCGCCAAGACATAATCTGTCTGCCAGCGGACTGGCTGCGTCGATACGCTTGCGGCTTTATCCATGTGTGGCGCGGTTCCAACAAGAGATTTTGGCAACGGCACACCGTCGAACATCGCGGCCAACAGACTTGTGCCGCGCGAGATGACTTGCTGGCCTGGGAATAAGCCCGATTCGACGACGACAAGTTGCGGTGACCGCATGCCGATCTTAATCGGACAACGTGAAAACTTGCCTTCAGTCTCTCGCTTGAGCACAACGACGCCGTTTTCGGTTTCGATCAAGGCCGACGTCGGGCAAACGATCTCTTGCTCGGCGGCGGCAACTTCAATCGCCATGCGTCCGAACATACCAGGACGCAACAATCCCTTGCGGTTGTCCACGGCAACGACGGCTTCCAACGATCGTTTTACTTCGTCCATCTTCATGCGAATGTGATCGACGCGACCAACCAGCTTGACGTTGGACCGGCCCGCGAACGCAATGGCGACGGGCAGGCCCACTCGGACCTGATACGC
>CBDUAB010000808.1:0-3019 GCA_965365045.1 uncultured Planctomycetales bacterium | reverse complement strand
TGGCTACGATTTGACGGGCGTTGAAACGATCGAAGTAACCGCCGACGGTGCGACAGTGGAACTGACGTTTTCCACGGTTTGGCCGGACAGTTGTGGGCGTATGGTTGAGGACGCGACCGGATTTGAAATCGATGACAGCGGGCGCATCCATGTCGAGATGATGGGTGTTCAGAGAGGCGACTTCTGTCTGCAAGTTATCAGTACGGACTCCACGTCAATCGTCATGTCTGGTTTGGAGCCGGGCGAGCACCACGTGCGCGCGGAGCTACACGAACGAACTCGCGAAGAAACGACGCGGCTGTCATGGGTTGTCGAAGCCGCCTTTACGGTAGGCACCGCCGACGGCCACGTTGTCGAACTGCACGACGGTGACGTTGTAGACGGCGTGAATTTCGGCAACCAGCCAATAGCGCGACCAAGCGAAATGATCTGGGACGGAGCCGCGCCGGTGGGTATCGAAGGCGATGGAAATGATTGGGATGACGAGCGGAATTGGTCGCTGAACGGTGAACCTGACACTCATCCTGGTGTAAACGTGCTGGGTGACGACGTCGTTTTCGCTCCGGGTCACAGCGGCGTTGTGGATCTTGGGCACAATCAAGATCGCATCGTGCATTCGCTGCATTTCATGGATGACTATGCCCTTGTTGGTGACGGTGTCAGTTTGGATGTCACTTCCGGTGACGTGGTGGTAGACAGTGGTGTCTCGGCATCGATCGATGCGTTTGTCCATTCGAGTAGCGGCGAATTTCGCAAGAACGGCCGTGGCGCGTTAACGTTGCTCGGTGGCGCCGACGTCGTCACGGTGATTGACGGCGTCTTGGGCGGTTCTTCTTATATCCATCAACTGAGCGTAGGCGGCATGGGTACGGTGGCTCCAGGTGCGTCGGCTGGCACAATGGAAGTCGGAAGTGCGATCTTCGATTCCGGTGCAACGCTCGAAATCGAAATCGGCCATGCGAGCCATGACCGTCTTGTGGCGGAATCCGCCGTGTTTTTGGCCGGTCAGTTAGCGGTTGAATTGATGGACGACTTTGTGATGCCGGCGCGTGGCACGTCGCAGATGTTATCCATCGTCGAAGCCAGCCTTATCGATGGTCATTTTGTTGAGCCGACGCATGAGCAGCGGCATCTTGGCGACGGCCTTTTCTACGACGTTGTGTACCAACCGGCGAGTGTTGAATTGAGTCTGCGATCTGCCGTTCCCGGCGATGCCAACGGCGACGGCCGCGTCGACGGAATTGACCTCACCATCTGGAGCGACAACCGCTTTGGCGAGGGCAACTGGACCCACGGCGACTTTACGGGCGACGGTTTGGTGGACGGCAGTGATTTTGGTCTTTGGAACCAATTCAGGTTCACGGGGACCGAACTGGCGCTCGTGGCCAATGTGTCGTTGCCTGGCAGCCTCCCCCGCGCTGCGTTGAATGAGCAAGCGGCGATTGTTCTGGATTCAACGCCGGCAGTCGTCGTTTCGCCACCGAATTCAGTCGCGTCGGTTGTCACGCGGCAGCCGTTGGATTCTGTTGCGAGCGAGCCCACTTCCACCCATGCGACCGCAAATGCCCTGGGGGACCGGGCATTCCGCAAGACGCGGCGGCTGCGTGATCATTCCGTGCTTGCGTCAGTTGACGACGCCAGCGCCAACGAGAATTGGGACGTCCTTGTCGACGACGTATTCGCAAGGTTGGGAGCTCGATGAATTAATGCCGGTCGTCCGTTAGGCGCGTAAGAGTATCCGTCACCGAGAGCCCCGCCCGAGCGGGCGGGATCATACGCCAAAGATGCGTACAACAACGAGGACTTGCGTTCCAGGCTATCACTCGTCGTTGCGACTGAAAAATGTGGGCAAACCAAAGGGCCGGCTAGGGTGAGCGCAATTCAATTTCAAAACACGTTTTCGGCGAGCGGCAGGCGAGAGTTTCCCGTGGGCGATGCTGCCAGCATCGGAACTGAAGCTGGCAGCTTCAGCCACGGCGGGTAAGTTCTCATCTGCCGATCGCCTAAAGACGAGAATGTCATCCTGAAGGAGCCTTAGCGACTGAAGACATCCAGCGACGTACCACAACGAACGTGCCAAAACCTCGGCGTTTAACGCGTTGCGAGAGTTTTACCATTCTTGTGGAAAATGGCCGATTCGGGCTGACCGGCGGGTAAGAAAGTTAAAGCACAATTGGCGGAAATCGCCGCGGGGCAGTAAGATAGTGGATGACGGCGAATTTTAGAGTTTGAAGATTATGGCAATCGATAATCGACGGCAAGGCGGAATTATGAACACGAACACCGTTTATCCGCATCTGACGATCGACGAGAACGGACAGGCGCGGATCGGAAAAACGCGATATAAGGTAATACATCTGGCCGCTGAGCATTATCAGCATGGTTGGTCGGCGGAAGAATTGCTGCGTCAACACCCCGATCTAAGACCGGAAGAAGTGTACGCGGCGTTGACCTATTTTTACGACCACCACGACGCGATGGTTGCTGAAATGAAAGATTCGTTGGCGACCGTCGAAGCAAATCGTCCATCACAACCGTTTTCGCGGGACGAATTGTTGCGCCGCAAGGCCGCGCCGGGAAAATAATATGGCACATGCCTTCTACATGGATGTGCATGTGCCGTCGGCAGTCACTACCGGGTTGCGCCGCCTTGGCGTGCATGTTCTGACGGCGCAAGAAGACAGCACACAAGAATTGGAAGATGAATCGCTGCTGGAACGCGCGACGGAACTTGGTCGCATCTTGTTCACGCAAGACAACGATTTGTTGGCGATCGCGTCTCGGTGGCAACAACAGAGCCGAGAATTTAGTGGCGTTGTGTATTGTCATCAAATGGGTCCGGGGATTGGTGACATCGACGACCGACGTGCCATTCGGCTCCACGTTTCCGGTGAGCGGGTTGAGCACGTCCCCCCCGTGGTGCCCGATGTAGGCGATCCAGCGATCGCCTTGTCGCTGGATGACGGGTTGATAGGCGCTCCGGCCCTGCAGGTCGTCGTGGCCGAGCAGGTTCATGTCC
>CBDUAB010000807.1:0-3020 GCA_965365045.1 uncultured Planctomycetales bacterium | reverse complement strand
TCCAAAACGATCCTTAGCCCCTAACGTGAGCTGCATCCGGCAGGATACAATGGATCCAGCTTTCACCGGTCGGCGCTAGCTAAATAAGAAGTTTCAAACAAGGCCCCATATACGCAACCTTGCATTCCGTGTGTCGACCGATTCAATTTACACAACCGACAACGCCGATGACACAACGATATCCTCCCAGTCGAAGACAATTTGAACAATACAAGACAGAGTTTCACAGCCGTAACGGGCAAGCTTCGGGTGCACACCCCAAGCGGCGTGACCGCTCGTCATTGGAACTGATAAGCAGTTTTCTCAAGTTGCTGCGTGGTCATCGCAGTGCTGTAGTGTTGTCGTTGTCCACGTTGACGGCGGCGACGATATTGGCCTTGCTTCCCCCGGCGGCGACGAAGTTTGTCGTCGACTACGTTCTCGCCAAAACGCCGCCACCGATTCCCGATACCGTTCCCCAATGGATCCCGCGCGAGAAGTGGCCGCTACTGCAAATGATTACCGCCGGAGTGTTAGTGATCTCGCTGATCAAGACCGGCCTGCATATCTGGGGTCGCTGGCACGCGACACGCGTCACGAAGCTGATACAGATGTCCGTTCGCAAGCGGGTTTTTTCTCACGCGCTTCGATTGCCGCTGCACCGCGTGCAGGAGTTGAAATCGGGCGGAGCGGCTAGCATCCTGCGACAAGATGCGGGCAGCGTGGGCGACCTGGTTTTTGGAATGTTGTACAACCCTTGGCGGGCCGTCATTCAACTTATCGGCAGTCTGTGCATACTGGCATGGGTTG
Organism: uncultured Planctomycetales bacterium; assembly: GCA_965365045.1. Taxonomy (GTDB): domain Bacteria; phylum Planctomycetota; class Planctomycetia; order Pirellulales; family Pirellulaceae; genus CBDUAB01. The sequence continues at coordinate 2,231 of CBDUAB010000807.1, read as the reverse complement.
ACTGGACCCTGCTGCTCGGTGCGGTGGTGCTTGTGCCGGTCGTCTACATGACGCATCGCACCTGGATCAGCCGTATTCGGCCGCAGTTTCGCCGCGTTCGCGCTCAGCGGGAGGCGGTCGACGCGCTGGCGACCGAATCGTTCGGAGGCATGCGTGTGGTCCGCGCATTCAGCCGGCAGCGGGCGGAGACCAACCGCATTATGCGCGGCAATCACTTGATGGGCCGCCAAGAACTGTACGCCTGGTGGTGGTCACGGACGATCGAGGTCGTCTGGGAAACGCTCATTCCGCTGGCGACCGCGGCAATGCTACTGTACGGCGGTTGGCGCGTGCTCGATGGCCGTCTCACGATGGGTGACCTGATGATGTTCCTTGTCTACCTACTGATGTTACTCGGTCCACTGGCAATATTGGCCCAAAGCGCCGCTCAATTCCAGAATAGTCTGTCCGGTTTCGACCGGGTCTTGGATCTTCTCGAAGAACCCCGTGAAATGGTATCCGACGGTCCAACGCTCGCAGTCAGCAAAGCGGACTTCGCAGGCCGGTTAACGTTTGAGGATGTTTGCTTTAGTTATCCAGGATCGGATGCCTTTGCATTAGAAGATTTCTCGCTCGACGTCGAGTCGGGGGAAACGATCGCATTGGTGGGACCCAGTGGCGCGGGCAAAACAACGTTGTGTAACTTGGTCGCGCGTTTCTATGACCCGACCAGTGGACGTGTGCTGCTCGACGGCCGAGACCTGTGCGAAATCACGGTGGAGAGCTATCGACGGTTGATCGGCATCGTTGAACAAGACGTCTTTCTATTTGACGGTTCGGTTGCCGCAAACATCGGCTATGGCGATCGAAACGCCACCGTTGAGGGAATTCGACGTGCCGCCGAAATCGCCAACGCCGCCGAGTTCATCGACAATCTACCACACGGCTACGACACGACCATCGGAGAACGCGGTGTAAAGCTCAGTGGCGGACAGCGACAACGGATCGCCATTGCGCGGGCCGTGCTTGCCGACCCGCGGATACTGATTCTTGACGAAGCCACCAGCAACCTGGACACGGAAAGCGAACGTATGATCCAAGCCAGCCTAACGTCGCTGATGCAGGATCGCACGTGCTTTGTCATCGCACACAGGCTGAGCACGATCGCACACGCGAGTCGGATCGTCGTGCTCCACTGCGGTCGAGTCACGGAGGTCGGAACACACGATTCGCTAATGGCCGCGGACGGCAAATACCGTGAAATGGTACTGCTGCAAACGAACCCTGTATATGCTCACGAGTCACGTAATGCTTAAGTCAAGCAAATGGATTAAGGGCACTGAACCCAATCACCCAGTGAGTGTGGTTGCGCGGCTCGCACTGGATGAGCGACTCAAACGCGTATGGTATTACGCAAAACTGGCGGCAAAGAAACCTGAGGAGAATATCGAGTACGTCCATCAACTGCGCGTGTCAACGCGCCGTGCACGAGCCGCTGTGCAGCTATTCGGCGACTTGTTGCCAAAGCACAGGGCACGGTGGCTGAACAGGACACTGCGCGCGTTGCGACATGCCGCCGGTGACGCTCGAGATCTGGATGTGCTTGGCCAACGATTGGAATCCATCGCAGAGCAAAAAAAGAACAGCCAGCTAGGCACGGTTGCGGCCCAAGTCGCGGCTCGTCGCCGTAAGGCTCAAAAGCCCTTGTTGCAAAGCTACCAGAATGCCAAACGCAAAGGATTCACGAAACGGTCGCGGGCTTTGGAAAAACGAATCCGTTGGCGTAGTAAGCAGGCGGAACCCACTTTTGCCGAAGCAGCGCGTACGAGACTCGCGCCATCGGTCGAAGAGTTCTTTGCGGCGGCAGCAGAACTGTCGGACGCCGCCGCGATACATAAGATGCGGATCGCTGGCAAACGGCTTCGCTACGCCATGGAATTGCTGGCCGGTGCATTCGTTGAGAGCTTCCGCACGGAACTCTATCCGATATTTTCCGAAGTGCAGGATAAACTTGGCATCGTCAACGATCACGCGACGGCGATCACCACGTTCACTCAGTGGTTGACGCAGGCCAGGGAGAACGGCAGTCGCACCGATTTGGCGGCGGAACTTGAAGAGCTTATTGTCGAAGAAGAGACACAGCTTGGCACGACAAGCCAATCGTTCCGCGATTGGTGGACGGCAGAGAGGTCCGCGGAATTGAAATCTCGGTTTGATAGCGTCCTGAGTGTTTCGATTCTGGATAAACAATA
>CBDUAB010000806.1:0-3022 GCA_965365045.1 uncultured Planctomycetales bacterium | reverse complement strand
CCAAAACGTCGTCTATCCGATCGACATGAAACGCAACGTGTGTTCAAAATGCCAAGATTCAAGCGCGTGGCAATTCCATTCGGCTTTATTCTAGCGATTCTCGCTTGCGTGGCTTGGTGGTGTTTCGCCAAAAGCTCGCGACGGCAGCCGAGTGACATTCTGGAGCCGACGGCTTCCCCACATCGTCCATCCGCATTGACTGCATCACAACCTGTCAAACGGAACGGTCGACCGTCGCCAATTCTATCAGAAATGACCGATACGCGGCGCACGAGGACCGTGTTGAAAGATGATCCATCCTTGGAAGGCTGGCATACTGAGGCCTTTTCCCGTGCAACGGACCGACAACTGGACGTGGTGCGCAAGCTGATCGTGGGCGAAGCGAAAGACTTCAGCATCTTGACCGACATCGTCGCGGTTGATTTCACTTGTCCATCGTTGCGACCTTCGGAACTCGATGAAGTATTTCGCGACAAGGCACTTACTGTCCGTCGACGCAAACCGACGTCACAACGTATTGCGGAAACGACGAGCGGACCAACGGGCAACGGCGATTCAAACAGTGACCATGGCTTTGCGCGATGTCGAAACGCGCTAATCGCATTTATTGAACCGTTGAGCGCAGCGAACGACCTTCACGCGAAGTTGAAAACGGTTCGCGTACTGAAGCGCGACACAGGCATGCACACGGTTGTGCTGGTCCAGTTGAGCGGAACCACGCAAAACGGCAGCATGCAGCAAAATGCCACTTGGCTTTGTCGTTGGTCCGAAGAGAACTCTGCGCGGCCTCGGCTGGCGTCGATCGAAGTCAAGGACTACGCCGAGGCAATGGCGACCACGACGACAAAGACACTAATGTCAGACTGTACCGAGGCGGTACTTTCACGAAATAAATGTTTTGAAGATCAATTGCTGATTGGCATTCCTACATGGCTAGACCGCCTGGATGCCAATGTAGCAATTGGCACTTTCGGCCGCAGTGGCTTGGCCATTGGTGATGTGAATGGGGACGGACTCGACGATGTCTACGTTTGTCAAACGAGAGGTTTGCCCAACCGAATGTTCTTGCAGCAGCCGGATGGAACCGTGACAGAAGCGGCTGCGCGACTTGGAGCCGATTGGATCGATGCATCTCAAAGCGCATTACTTGTTGACCTCGATAACGACGGCGACCAGGATTTAGCCGTTTCATTGGGACGCCATGTGCTACTGTTGTCCAACGATGGTAAGGGTCAGTTTGCGGAAGAGCTCAGCCTGCCGCTTTCTAGGCCGGCGTTTTCGCTGTCGGCTGTGGACTTTGACCACGACGGTCGGCTGGACTTATACGCGTGCGTCTATTTTTCGTCAGCGAGTGATCCTGGGAAACTCGCGGATCCGTTGCCATACTACGACGCACAAAATGGTGGCCGAAACGTCCTTTGGCGAAACGAAACCAGGCAAGACGAGTCGCCGTGGACATTTCGCGACGTTACGCAACGAGTCGGACTTGAACAAAACAACAATCGTTGGAGCCTGGCATCATCGTGGGAAGACTATGACAACGACGGTGACATGGACGTGTACGTTGCCAACGACTTTGGACGCAACAACTTGTACCGAAACGAACTTCTTCCCAGCGGCGAGGCGAAGTTTACTGACGTGGCCGCGGCTGCCGGGGTCGAGGATGGATCGTTTGGCATGTCGGTTACGTGGGCTGATTACGACCACGACGGTTACATGGACCTGTATGTCAGCAATATGTTTTCAGCCGCCGGAAATCGCATCACTTATCAGCGACGGTTCAAACCCGAGACGGACGAAGCGACACGTCGCAAATACCAATACATGGCACGGGGAAATTCTTTGTTCCGAGGTACTGCCGACCACTCGTTCGAAGACGTCAGTTTGGACGCCGGCGTTGCCATGGGGCGCTGGGCGTGGGCTTCGCGATTCATGGATATCAACAATGATAGTTGGGACGATCTTATCGTGACGAACGGCTACTTGACCAACGAACTCGAAGACGATTTGTGAAGTCTTTGGTGGCGGCAAGTTCTGCCGAAATCACCGGATGAGGCCGACGGCGTCATGGCAGCCGAGGAGTTTCGCAAGGCACTCTCCGACATGCAGAGCATGGCTTTGACCGGCCGTAAGTCATGGAGCGGAAGGGAACGCAACTGTTGTTTTTTGAATACCAAAACCGATTGGTTCGCCGACATATCCGCAGTGAGTGGTTTTGATTTCGTCGATGACGGCCGCGCGGCGGCTCTGGTGGACTGGGATTTCGATGGAGATCAGGATATTTGGCTGATAAACCGTACCGGGCCACAGATTCGCTTTCTGCGGAACGACACGCCGTCCACAAATCACTTCCTAGGTATTCGACTGGTTGGTGACGGCAAGACGGTCAATAAAGACGCCATAGGCGCGCGCGTCACGGTATTCACCGCCGGCAATCCGCAAGGTCTGATCAAAACATTGCGCGCCGGAGAAGGCTACCTATCACAATCGAGTAAATGGTTGCACTTTGGCCTAGGAAATGCCAGCAGCGTCGATCGCTTGATTGTTCATTGGCCCGGTGCAAAAGCAGTCGAATTCACGAATCTTAGCGGGGATCGGTTCTACGTAATCGCTCAAGGTGACAGCAAGCCGAAAGAATGGATACCAGCAAAACGGCCTGACAAACTGATGCCTTCGGAACTGGCCACTCTGCAGCCGAGCCGAGCTCGCCGCACGGTTCTGACTAAACGAGTGCCGATGCCCGAGCTCAGTTTCAAGGATTTGGCGGGTAGTGTACAGCGACTGTCTCAATGGAGCAATCAACCGGTTTTGATAAATCTGTGGGCGTCTTGGTGTTCGCCCTGCACGCATGAACTAACAGACATGACGGCGCACGAATCGTCACTACGCGGAGTCGATCTGCAAATCATCGCTCTCAATGTAGACGGCGGCGGCCAGGATGAAGCCTCCACGACGGCCGCCGAACAGGTGGTGCGACGGATAGCGTTTCCGTTCGCGGCGGGAGTCGCCAGTCAAGAACTAA
>CBDUAB010000805.1:0-3030 GCA_965365045.1 uncultured Planctomycetales bacterium | reverse complement strand
CCGTCGAGCCCCTCGGCGCCCATGCCCCAGCCGACCCACAAGTTACCGTCAACATCGATACGCAGGCCGTCGGGAGTACCGTTCTTTTCGGCGGTGATCAAGGTGCGCATGTTGGACAACCGTGCGCCGTCCGCGACTACGTCGTAGGCGCGGATCACGCGCGGCGCGACTCCTGCCTCAACTATGTAAAGTTTGGATTCATCGGGCGAAAATGCGAGGCCATTTGGACGGTTCAAGTCGCCCGCCACCACCGCCAGCTTCTTGGACTGAGGATCCCAGCGGTACACGTTCGTGGGCAGCTCCGACTTGGCAAGGCTCCCTTCGTAGTAGCCGAGCAAGCCGAACGGCGGATCGGTGAACCAGATCGAACCGTCGGACTTGCACACGATGTCGTTCGGCGAATTGAGCGGCTTGCCATCGAAGTGGCTGGCGATCACCGTGATAGCACCGTCGTACTCTGTACGCGTGACGCGCCGCGACTCGTGTTCGCAAGTAAGCAGGCGTCCTTGCCGGTCGCGTGTATTACCGTTCGAGTTATGCGACGGTTTGCGAAACGCGCTGACCGCGCCGGTTTCTTCATCCCATCTCAAGATGCGATTGTTCGGTATGTCGCTCCACAGTAGGTAGCGGCCGTCGCCAAACCACACTGGGCCTTCGCTCCACCGCATGCCGGAGGCGATCTTCTCGACTTTGGCGAGCGCTAGTCGGTACTTTGCGAAGCTAGGGTCGACGATCTTGATGCGTACGTCTGGGTACCGCTGGCTGGGCTGCCACTGCCCCCAGGTGCGCGGCAAGGCAGCCAATGTTCCGATCGCTGTACCGGCTGCGACAAAACTCCTGCGGTACATTGCCATAATCTGTTCTCCTTCTGATGACGAACTTGCCTTGCCGGCATGGCCATGCAAAAAGCCCAGCGGCCAGCGCAACACGACGAAATCGCGTCGTCAAATCCGCGAAAACCACATCCTTTTCAACACACCGCCGACATTGTACCTGGCATGCGACGAGTTTGCGCTCATCTCGAAAACGTTAGGCCGCGGCGCTGGTGTTGTTCTTGCCAAACACCGCGATGACATCACGCGAGCGCAACTTCGAAATGTGGCAACGAAGTCCGAAACATTCTGTTGTGACACAGGGCTACGAACTGGAAATCCGCAGCTCATTGTGTCAGCATGGGATAAAAACGGGGAGGTTCCCCGTTTTTGAAAGAGGCTAGGTAATGTGGAGAAGCAGCGATTGTGGGGGTACCCTTTCGAACAGGATTGTTTTATGAAAACGCCATTAAACGAAACCACGACGTTCCTATTAGCATCCGTAATCCTCCTGCTGTCTCTCAACGTAAGGTGCGCGGAAGCAAGCGAGCTGCCCAACATTCTCTTTATTCTTGCCGACGATCTCGGTTACGGTGACGTGGGTTGCTACAACGAGGAGTCAGAAATCCCTACGCCGAATTTGGACCGGCTTGCATTGCAGGGAATGCGATTCACGGACGCGCATAGCCCTTGCACGGTTTGCACTCCGACGCGCTACAGTCTAATGACGGGACAGATGGCGTTTCGCGTGCCCGGCGGAGGCCGCGTATTCACGGGAGCCGGTGGACCCTCGTTGATCGCCCCTGATCGATTGACCTTACCCAAGATGCTGCGCGACAAAGGCTACGCGACGGCTTGCTTTGGAAAGTGGCATATCGGGCTGACCTTCTACGATGAAGACGGCGAGCCGATCCACAAGGATGGTTTAGATGCCGTCAAGCGAATTGACTACTCGCGCCGGATCACGGGCGGGCCTGTAGATTGTGGGTTTGATCAATTCTTTGGTACGGCGTGCTGCCCTACGACCGACTGGCTGTATACATTCATCGATGGAGACAGGATTCCTACTCCACCGACAGGTCAGTTGGATCGAGGGCCGCTGCCGAAGCATCCGTATGCCAACGACAACCGCCCGGGAATGATCGCGCCGGATTTTGATTTGGAAGAAGTCGACATCAAGTTTTTGGAAAAGAGCCAGGAGTTCCTGGAAAATCACGTTAAGCATTCACCAGATCAACCATTTTTTCTCTATCACTCGGCACAAGCAGTCCATCTACCTTCGTTTCCCGGCGACCAATTCAAGGGTAAGACTAACTCAGGTCCCCATGGCGATTTCATATTCGAATTAGATTTCGTCGTCGGCGAGTTGATGGAAACAGTGAAGCGTTTGGGCCTTGCTGACAGCACAATTGTGATTTTCTCCAGCGACAACGGACCCGAAGTCCCGACCGTGTACCACATGCGCAACGACCATCAGCACGATGGCGCTCGACCGTGGCGCGGCGTAAAGCGAGACAACTGGGAAGGAGGGCACCGCGTTCCTCTAATCGTACGCTGGCCCGGCAAAGTGAGCGCCGGATCGACCTCACATCAAATGACTTCTCTGACCGATGTCATGGCAACCGTTGCGGAAATCGTTGACACGCAGCTACCCGCGGGCGCGGCGGAAGACAGCTTCAGCATGCTTCCCGCGTTATTAGGCGAGGACCAAGAGCCAATCCGGCCGTACATCCTGCAACAGGGATTCGGCGGATCCCGGTATCTGGCAATCCGTCGCGGAAATTGGAAATATCTTGCCCACAAAGGATCCGGCGGAAACCGTTACGAATCACACCGTCTACTGAAACAATACAGGTTGCCGGACACCGCGCCTGACGCACCAGGACAACTTTACGACCTGCAAACGGACCCCGGCGAAACAAAGAACCTCTATTTTGATCATCCAGAAATCGTCAACGAACTGAAATCGTTGCTCAAGGCATCCATCGAAAGCGGACGCAGCGCGCCGCTGGAGAAAAATCAGTGAAATACTAGCGCGTCGGACTAGTTTTGAGATTGCGTTTCTGCACGTACGTCGTAGTCGAAGTCGTACCGTAGCAGAACTACACCGTTGTCGTAAGACTTGGATTCCCGCAACGCGAAACGAACTTGCTTGGCACTGTTTCCGAACGCACTAATTCCGGTGCCGAAGACGACGGGATTGAGTTTGATCACCAGC
>CBDUAB010000804.1:0-3033 GCA_965365045.1 uncultured Planctomycetales bacterium | reverse complement strand
CCCCAGCTGTTCGCGCCCGACGAGGACATCATTTACATTTCCACCGCCCGTAAACAGCCGTGACGCCGCATCCGATGCGGATACTCTTCTTCCAGGAAAGACGCATGTCCACGACTACTCAGAGACACTTGGGTCGGCCTCCAAGACAACGTACGGGTGCGATCATTTTTCTCATGGCTCTCCTGCTGCCTGTGCTATTGGTAATCGTTGGTTTTTCCGTGGACCTCGCCAACATGCAGCGCGTCCGCACGGAACTGCGTGCCGCAACGGATTTGGCATCAAAAGCAGCCGCCGACGAACTGTCCCGTAGTGGTGATGTGGCCGCGGCGATTGCGATTGGCAAGCAGGTCGCCGCCCAGAATTCAGTCTGCGGCAAAACGCTAACTTTAGTTGATTCGAATTTTGTGTTTGGAAAATCGGTGAAACAATCAAATGGAATTTGGCAATTCGCGGCCGGTGGCGCGCCATTGAACGCGGTACGCGTTACTGGAGATCGCTCGGTAGGCTCAGCGGACGGTCCCGTGGGGCTGTTCTTTGGTTCATTTTACGGCACCGAAAACTTTCAGCCGGTGTTTTCGTCCACGGCAAGCCTGATTGATGTGGACATCTGCCTCGTCCTCGATCGCTCTTCGTCGATGAAGCAAACGACAACCGAAAGTGGCGTTATAAGCCTCAGTGATCCACGCATATGCATGGTGCCTCAAGTTGACAGTAGATGGTCGGAACTAGACACGGCCGTGACGGTATTCGTTGACGAACTGGATGTCACTCCGGCGCAGGAACAAGTTGCCATGGTCACATTCGGTGGAGATCTTGGCACGAGCTTGTGTGGCGGCGATGAAGACTTGTCAATCGTTACGCGAGACGAGGATTTGACATCCAACCTCAATAACATTCGTGCGGCAATGACGTCTCGTTCCAACATGATTTGGAACGGCAGCACGAATATCTCGGCAGGCATGCGTGAAGCGGAATCCGTACTCACGTCCGGTCTGGCAAGAAGCACTGCGCTACAAATCATGATCGTTTTAACCGACGGTCGCTACACGTCTGGTACGAGCGATCCGGCCATAACCGCTGCCGATATTCACGGCAATAACGACATCACCATCCATACGATCACGTTTTCAGATGCCGCGAATCAAACAAGCATGCAGAACGCCGCGTCCAACGGGGGCGGGTTGCATTATCATGCACCCGACGTGGCAACCCTTCAACACGTCTTCCAAGAGTTGGCCGGAGCCATTGCGATTCTCACGGAGTAAACTACGTGCAAGACCGAATAACTAACCACCAAACAAGACACTGCTTGCGACGGGGTGCCACGGCCGTTGAATTTGCGTTAACAGTGCCGATATTGTTTCTATTTGTGTTCGCGTCGTTTGAATTCTCGCGAGTCGTTATGCTGCGAAACACGATTGAAAACGCCGCTTGCGAGGGCGCGCGTAGGGGAATTGTTCCGGGCGCAACGGCATTGGCGTGCGAACAATCGGCCCAAGAGCTGCTGGATATTGTCAGGGTGAACAACGCGACCGTGGATGCTACCCCCGATCCGATTGCACCGAACAGCGAAGAAGTAACCCTCGATATCACAGTCCCTCTCGATGCGTCAAACGGTTATTTGCTGCCGCGGTATTTCCTCGGACGCGAGATACAGGCGACAATAACGCTGCCGAGGCAACTTGACTAGAGGTTCTCAGCCGGCTCGTCGCCGTTCTCGGGACGAATCGATTCAAAATAACGGCGAATCGTCTGACGATGTCCCAACGGCAGGGCCTCGCTTTGCAGAACTTCTTCGGCTTGCTTTCGATACTCGCGATAGACTTCGCGGGATTGGCGCGTGGCAGCTTCGCGACCTTCGGGTGAATGCGAAATATCGCGCTCCGACGGACCTTCGCCCGCCGTACCGGTAATCTGATCCTGCTCTCGGTTACTGGCGATTTCCGTGGCCTCCGTACCAAACGGATTGCCTGTCGATCCACGACCCCAAGTATTGGTTGGCTTACTCTGTTTGTTGCGAGCCAAGCCACCATTCTTGCCGCAGTTGCTTTTGCACTCGCCGAGCCGTGCAAGCTGACAGTTGAGGCACGTGCCGACAGCCTTGCGGAGAGCATACTTACGCGACAGTTTGGCTAACTTGGAACTACCGCTTTTACATTTCCCCGCATCGCCGTCGGAGAGACCTTCGCAGTATTCCGATGTCGCCTCACTGAGTTGTCCCAAACCAGCGTCCGCCATGCCTGCGCTCACTTTTTTAAGTTCTTTGGCAACCGTCTTGGCTTCTTTTTTGGACAGACTGGCCGGGTCAATCTCCTCCAACTGATCAGCCGCCTTGTCGTATTTGCCTTCTTGCAAAGCATTCGCGGCCGCCTTCATCGCCACGGCCGGCGCCATCGCTTCCCCCATGGCCTGCATGTTGGCGTCGATGAGGTCCATGTTGAATTCGATTTGTGCCGCGGCAATGGCTGCCTGCATCTCCGAAAGTTTGGCCAATGCTTCACGCTCGTCGACGCCCGGCTCTTTCATCTCCTCGAGCAGCTCTTGCAATTCGCTGACGAGCTGTTCAAGCTCCGGCTCCTCGTTGGTTTCTTCCTTCATTTGCTCGAGTTCATCGAGCATCGTTTCTTCGAGGTATTCCGCTTCGGTCACGATGTGGTCGAGGGGGCTGGTCAACTTGGCTTCGGTCGTATTGGCCATCGGAATCAAGGCCAGACCGACCACGATTACGAACGCCAAGCAAGCGATCGGTAGCATCCGTGGAATCTTGAGCGGCACGACGGCATTGGCTTGGACATTTTCCAAGTGCCCAATCGCGTCATTAATCTGCATCAGCCGCAGTGGAGAAGCGTCAGGATCGGCGGCGAAATCGAGTGCGGTCGCGGAACGATCTTTCAGTCGATAAAACGAATCAACAGCAGCGGCTGATTCGCGCCAATTTGGAGGGCATGCCAAACCATAGATCGCGCCGCCAACAAGTCCTGCCAAACCAGAGATCGGAAGAGCACACGTCTGAACTCCAGTCACGCCAATATC
>CBDUAB010000803.1:0-3035 GCA_965365045.1 uncultured Planctomycetales bacterium | reverse complement strand
ATGGGGTCTCCAATGGTGACACGGTTTGGTGACGGCGCTGAAGCGGTACTAAATCGTGAACGTGGTTTCGCATTTACCGTCGACGCGGAAATGATCGTCTACGGCATGACGGAGGTAGACGCGTTTGTCACGTTGGCCGGTGAACCGGTCCAGCTCGGACCGGACGGCAGCTTTACCGCGCGTGTGTGCCTGCCGAATCGTCGCCGCGTGTTGCCCATTGTTGCTAGTAGCCGCGACGGCGTCCAAGAGCGTACCATTGTGCTGGCGATTGAACGTAACACGAAAGTGATGGAACCCAAGATGCGCGAACCAGGGCAATAGTAGGGATCAGGGGCCAGGGATCAGGGATCAGGGTAGAGGGTCACGACGTCGTATCAATACACGATGATCGTGTACAATACCACGTTTCCGATTCTGTCTACGTAATAGTCAATTCCTTGACCCTGATTACGAATTGCTGACCCCTGATCCCTGGGCCCCGCCAATGTCCATCGAAACCACCGCAGAACGCCTTGTCGCTTATCTCGGTTCGCTGCAAAGTGTGGCCGTCGCATTTTCCGCAGGCGTCGACAGCACGGTTGTGGCCAAGGCAGCACAGCTTGCGCTTGGTCCACAAGCGATCGCGTTTACGGCAGACAGCCCGAGTCTTGCCCGTCGTGAACTTAATCAAGCGGGAGAATTGGCCGCGCTGATTGGGATTCGCCACGAAGTCCTCGCGACTACCGAGATTGATGACCCGGCCTATGCAGCAAATAACCCAGACCGATGTTACCATTGCAAGTCGCACTTGTACGATAGCCTATCCCACGTTGCCGGCCGATTCGATTTTCGCGTCATAGTCAACGGTACGAATGTCGACGATCTCGACGATTATCGACCTGGTTTGCAGGCTGCCGCCGAGTTCGAAGTCCGCAGTCCGCTTGCCGAATGTGATGTGGGAAAAAATACCGTGCGCGAACTGGCCGCCTACTGGCAGTTGCCAGTTTGGGACAAACCCGCCATGCCGTGTTTGTCGAGTCGCATCGCCTACGGTAGCGAAGTAACGCCGCAACGACTAAAGATGATCGAGCTAGCGGAAGAATTCTTGCGCGAGCAGGGACTCGCCGCTTTGCGTGTGCGCTTTCACGAAGGAGACTTGGCCCGATTAGAGATTCCTGTCGCCGCGCTGCCGACCATCTGTGACCCGAGTATGCGTCGACGTATCGTAGCCCGCCTGCGTGAAATCGGTTTTCGTTTCATAACATTGGATTTAGAAGGATTCCGCTCCGGAAGCCTGAATACGATGCTGTCATTGGAAACACTGGAGCAAGCCGCGCGGAATCACACGTCGCACGACAAATAGAAACGCCAGCTTCATGTCCAAAAATGCGCCGTCCAAAGATGAGCTGCCCAATGACGCGCCGCCCAATGACGCTCCGCCCAATGATGCGCATTCCACGACCGCACCCGCAACCGATCTCGAAGGTTGTCAGTTAGGCGACTACCGCATCTTACGCCGGCTTGGTCAAGGCGGCATGGCCGAAGTTTATCTTTGCGAGCAGCAATCGCTTTGTCGTGGCGTGGCGATCAAAGTGCTCAAACCAGCGCTGGCCAGTGACGAAAACTACGTACGTCGCTTTCATCGTGAGGCTCAGGCGGCCGCGTCTTTGGTGCATGCCAACATTGTGCACATCCACGAAGTAAATTGCATTGATGGTTACCATTTCATCGTCCAGGAATATGTGCCTGGGCAGAATCTCAGGCAGGTCCTGGAACGCGAAGAAGCACTCGAACCGGCCGTGGCGCTTATGATAGCTCGTCAAGTCGCCATAGCTCTGGCCAAGGCCCATGCCCACGGTATCGTGCATCGTGACATCAAACCCGAGAACATCTTGATTTCGACGGACGCAATGGTGAAAGTCGCCGACTTTGGTCTGGCGCGTGTGACGGATGATCGGCGGCAAATCGAGTTGACCGAAGTCGGCGTTGCGATGGGAACGCCCCTCTACATGAGTCCCGAACAAGTCGAAGGACGATCTGTTGACAATCGCAGCGACATCTACTCCCTCGGCGTCACACTATACCACATGCTTGCCGGGAAACCGCCGTTCGATGGTGATACGCCGTTGAGCGTAGCTGTTCAGCATTTGCAGAATGAGCCGCCAGCCCTGGCCGACCAGCGGGCCGACTTGCCGGACGCGTTGTGTCAAGTTGTTCATCGCATGTTGGCCAAAGACCCAGCCGCACGCTTTGACAATGCGTCTGATTTGTTGGACGAGCTGCGTGACGTGTCTTTGGCGAGCCCGCCGTCGACGTGGCCTCAGGACCTCGGTTTGGCCTCTGCCGATGCGGATGTGTCCGTCACCACGGCGCGGTTTGCGGAAACTCAGCAGTTGGCAGCCGTGATGCGACAATCGGGCAGTCAGTCCGAGAGCGGACATTCTTGGCCTTGGTGGTTAACTGCTTGTGTTTTGGGTAGCTGCTTGGCTTGGATATCGCGACCTACCGATCCACTTGCGCCGACGCAGGCGCCGGCGGAACTAGTGTCCGTGGCGAAAAAAGGGGACATCCGCTCGCAGTACATGCGTGCCACCATCGTGAATACCGAAGACGCCTGGCGCAGTGTTATTGACTTTTCGCCCGATGATTCCGCGGAAAACGGAAAACAGCGCTACTACAGCTTGCTTGCCAAAACACATTTGGTACGACTGTATCTGAAGGAAGCGAAATACGATTTAGCGCTAAATGAACTTAGTGATCTATCGAACTTGGATGAAACCGAAGTCGAATTCCGTGCGTTTGGTTTTGCCGGTGAAGCAATCGTCTACGCCATGCAAGGCGAACGCGAGCTGTTCGTTGATCGCGTCATTCTCGTCTGGCCGATGCGTCAACATTTGCAACAATACCAAGACATAGTGGAACAACTCGAAGCCTTAGCACGCGCGTCGTTTCTCGGGAGTTAAACGGGTGTTGGCTCAGATGGAGGAAGAGGGGTCGGGTGTTCAGTCCGCGACATTGAGAGGCAGTCGCTGAATGCTATCGAGTCGTCTTCGCCC
>CBDUAB010000802.1:0-3040 GCA_965365045.1 uncultured Planctomycetales bacterium | reverse complement strand
GTTGGGTGTAGCTATGGTGCCTGCTGATTTGCCTTTGGCTTCCAAGAACAGCAAGGCTTCGACGCGTGGGGCTCGCGAGACGAGTCCGCCGAGGAAACCCTGGCCTGCGGGTCGATCGGGCGTTGGAGCTGCCACGACGCCGCAGCTAATCAGCAGAACGCGGTCTACGGGCCAACGGAATCTCTCATGCAATCGCCAGCTGCTGGTCTGAGGGACTTGGATACTTGCCGTCCGCGGGCCGCCGCCGGTGGGAAAATTTACAGCGATCGAAGTCAGCTTTTCGACTTGTCTCGTTTCCACCTTCAGGACTGCGTCGGCCGTTCGCTCGTCGGCCGCTAACAACGGACTGATGCGTAGCTTGAAACCCTGCTCGACTTGCCCCATCGCCGGTCTGCGTAGTGTCGTACCGAAAACCTCGGAACGTGATGTGATGGATTGCACGTAAGCCACTGGATGCATCCGCGCGATCTCATGCGAGCGGGCGTTTGGAACGAGCACGTTTGGTGAACTGTGCTCGCGGAAATCCGGCCGCTTGCGCAGTTTGGCAATCAACACTGCCGCATCCTCTTTGGACACCAGCCAAGCTTCCACACCGGGTGTTTGCGCGGGAACCGATTCGAGCCGGTGATAAGCCCACGATCGCCAGTTTGGACTTTGTACGGTGACCATACGTATGCTGAAATCGTACGAGCCTGCGTCGCTATGCACGAAACGTTCAACTATGCTGGCAACGACACGTTGAATGCCGGGCGTGTGATAAACACGCAGTTTGGAGCTGTTGGCGCTGAGTATACCGAGCGGTTCGGAAAACCAGACTTCCGTGCCTGTTTCTCTCAAGATCCAGTCGACGATCGCCTGTTCCGGTTTCGCGGCGCCCGTTTCACGTTCGGTATAGGCACGGATATCGTATTCGCGCCAGACTTGACCGTGCTTGTTGGGTAGCGTTCCCTGGTGGCCGCCGACAGACGTCACCGTTGAAGAAGCGGCGGCAATCCGCGGTTCAAGTAAACCAGGTGATGTGTCCGGTCGCGGGTTCGAAAGCTGGGTAACCTGCCACTGATTCTCTTGTCCAATTGAAATTCCGACCATGACGAGCCCGGTCAGCGCCGATACGCATGCGCCGAAGATCCGTTTGTTGCTATCAGATGGCCGGGTAACAACAAATGTTGGACGGGTTGGCACGGTCTGTTCCTTCGGTACGATCTTGCGTTTCCACAAGGCGCGGAGTATAGAAACCTAACATTGGGGCGACAACCCCGAATTTGCTAGCTGAGTGCACCCTGCGCCACGCCGGTTTGATTTAACGGTCGTTGCGTAGTTTTCCGATCAACACGGATGCATTGTGACCGCCAAAGCCAAAGCTGTTGCTCATGGCAACGTCGATCGACCGTTCGCGCGGCGTGTTGGGCGTGTAATCCAGATCGCAGTCCGGATCGGGTGTTTCGAGATTTATGGTAGGGGGCACGATGCTATGTTGAATGGCCTTAATGGCCAAAATGAGTTCGATCCCACCGCTGGCACCCAGCGAGTGACCGAGCTGGCTCTTGGTACTCGAGATGCTCAATCCGTGAGCGTACTGGCCAAAGACTTGCTTTACAGCCTTTGTTTCCGCTTTATCGCCCAGCGGCGTACTCGTGCCATGGGCATTGATGTAGTCGACTTGGTCGCCTGTCAGTTCGGCGTCCTCTAGAGCGGACGACATGGCCTTTGCAGCCCCTGTTCCATGTTCGTCGGGTTGCGTGATGTGCCCCGCGTCACAGCTTGAGCCGAAACCGAGCACTTCGCAATAAATGCGTGCATCTCGGGCGCGTGCGTGCTGGAGTTCTTCGAACACCATAATGCCGGCACCTTCGCTGAGCACAAAACCATCGCGTCCCAAGTCAAAGGGCCGACTGGCCAAATGGGGCGCGTCGTTTCGGCCGGAAAGCGCCCTCATGTTTTGAAACGAACTCAATCCCATCGGCGTCAGCGCGGCTTCGGTCCCACCGGTGACCATCACGTCGGCATTACCATGCTGAATGGCCTTGAGCGCATCGCCAATGGCATTGGTGGCGCTGGCGCACGCCGTTGCGACGGAGTAGTTCGGCCCGCGCAAAACGTATTTAATCGATATGTTGCCGCCAGCGGCATTCAGCATCAGTTTGGGAATCGTCAGCGCCGAGACGCGGTCGGGACCTTTGTGCAGCAGGCGACCCACTTGTGTCTCGATCTCTTGCAATCCGCCGATGCCGGATCCCAGAATAACGCCGCAGCGAAAAGGTTCTTCCGATTCGAACTTGATACCCGAACTGTCGATGGCGTCGGTGCCGGCAACCAATGCAAATTGAGAGAAGCGATCAAGACGTTTGGCGTCTTTATGGCTGATGTATTCGCTGGGCTTCCAGTCGTAAACATCTCCACCAAACTTGATCTTAAAATCCGTTGTGTCGAATAGGCGTACAGGATGTATGCCACTCTCGCCCGCAAGGACTCGGTTCCAAAGATCTTCGACTTGGCAGCTAAGCGACGTAACTACGCCGAGGCCGGTGACGACGACGCGTCGTTTCATGCTCTGCTCGTGCGCTAGCGGCGCTATGAAGCGGCCTGTGCTTTCTCGATAAAGTCGATTGCCTGGCCGACGGTTTGGATTTTTTCTGCCGCGTCGTCAGGGATACTAATGTCGAACTCTTCTTCCAACTCCATGACCAGTTCGACTGTGTCCAAAGAGTCGGCGCCAAGATCATTAACGAACGATGTCTCGGGCGTCACCTTCTCTTTGTCGACGCCAAGCTGCTCGGCAACGATGTCTACTACTCGATCTTGAACTGCTCCCACCTTCGCCATCCTCCTCACATACACCACGATGGGCCGTCAATAAGGGAACTGTACCGGGTTGTTCGGTTCGAAGTCCCTTAGTGCGTAAATCCGACTCAGCTCCACAAGATAGAGGATGTCTGTAAGCCAGGTCAATATGTGGTCAAGTAACATGTTTGTCAGAAATCGTGAAACCGTGGCTGTTTGGGGCAAAATGGTGCCCTCGCGTGACAGGACAATTGGAAAT
>CBDUAB010000801.1:0-3041 GCA_965365045.1 uncultured Planctomycetales bacterium | reverse complement strand
GTGACATCTTCTGGTAGCCCCGCGTCACCTAGGTGAAGCACGATGGAGACGTTGTCAATCGCCCACGATTCCGGTTCTCTGCCTTCATTGGTTTGCACGCGATAACCGTTGCCGCTGGCGAACCAATCCACGGTGAGCGTTGGGCCAGAATGTGGAATACGTTGTAATTCCGATTCCAAAGTCATGTCGTAGGCAGCATCAACTTCGTCTTCGAAGCCCAGGTCTATATTGTGCGATAGCTCACCATTGGCAGGAGCAACATACGTCTGATCGCTCGAGTCGCCGGTGTCAAAAGTGTGTGAAAACACCACTTCTCCATCGACGCTCACGTTAAAGACATCTGGCTCGCGCGGTCCGTTGGAGGTGTTGCCGTCCCAGCGGGCCAGCAATGCCAACAGGAAACCAATGTCGATACTGTCGTGTTCGGGAAGTCCGGCAAGCGTCAGCGTTGTCGGCAAGGCCGGATCGCCGTTCGACACAGGGTCGCTGGAGTTGCGGAGAAAGTCACCCGCGAATTGGTTTGTCCCGTTGCCCAAACCGCCAAAGCCAACGACGTCCTCCGCCGACGCGACCCCCGTAAAGACCGGCGGTATCCCGTCATCGAAGTCCGTAAAAAACACTTCGTTTGGCGGCGGCGCGAATGGGAAGTCAATCGACAGCGTCGTGTCTTCGACAAGCGTATAAAAGTCGTCGTTGGTAACCGGGAGCTGATTGGTCGCGGTGACTAGAATACCGACGGTCGCTAGCGAGGATAAGCCCGTACCATCGTCAACCCGATACGTGAATTGATCGTTACCGGTGTAGCCGCCGGTGGGAGTATAAGAGAACGCTCCGTTGCTGGACAAAACGAGCGAGCCATGACTAACGTCATCGACCAAAACTACGGATAGAGGATCGACATCCGCATCACTGTCATTCCGCAGTACGCCAAGTTCTGAGCTGACGTTGAGCAATGTGCCGGTCAGCGTGTGATACTGATCGTTATCGGCGATCGGCAAATCATTCACCGCCCCTACATTCATGGTGACGGTCGCCAAGCCACTTTGTAAGCCGCCGTCGCTCGCGCGATAAGTAAAGGTGTCCGTACCCGAGAAGTTGATGTTGGGGAAGTATTGAAATGATCCGTCTGAGTTTAGCTGAACGACGCCGTTGCTGGGTGGGTCGACAAGGTTCGCCGTCAACGTGTCACCGTCAGCATCCGTGTCATTCGACAGTACGCCGGTTTGGCCGGCGCTACCGGACAAACGCAGATCAAAACTGATGTCGGAGCTGCCTGGACTCGCCTGATGCACTTCGACGGCAAGCACATTGGTTCCGGCCACGAGCAGAGACGGATCAACCGCGAACGGAAACAGCGTGGTTTCGTCGTTAGTGGTGTTCAACGCAAACTGGTCATAGGCGGCATTTGGGCCGAGATTGTCACGGGCGATCTCGGTGCCGTTTAGATAGGCCGCCGCGCTGTCATCACGACGGATCTCCACCAATAGATCGATTACGGCGCCGGGATTCGTGACGGTAAAGGCATGTCGAAAGTAGGTCGTGGCAAACTTGTTGCCTTCGTCGCCACCAAATCCGACTTCCGTTGCCTCGTCACCGTCGCCATAGCCCAACTCGGCCGGCCCTTGTTCCCATCCGTTATCGTTAAAGCCGAGGGCCTGCCAAGCCGTTCCTTGATTGCTGCCGTCGTCCAGATAACGCCATGTTGATCCCGTGTCCACGAATACTTGATCCGCTGACTCGACAACAAACGGAGTGTCTTCAACCGTGTTGAACGAGTCATCGACGGCAACCGGTGCCGAAGCCAGCAAATGACGCGCTTCACAATATTCTAAATGGAACCGGCGCTGTCGTTTCGTCTGACGCTTCATGAATCGTGTTTGTCCCGTTTTCGACCGAATGTCCGTACGCGCAGACCGACAGCCAGCCCGCATAGAGTGTTAAGATCCGAGAAATGAGTGTAATCCGATCGAAAGCTACATCCTAGATGCGCAATTGCCCCTTGCTCGTGAGTGTCCCTAACCTGTGGCCCAATCATCCAGACTACACACTTGAGAGCACATTGGGAATGATTTAACTCACGCGGAAAGAATAGCGAGCTTTGTTCCGGCGACGCTCGCCACCTCCACGACACTTAAATAGTAAAATTAAAACTTTTGTCTTGGCGCATGGCGCGGTTTGGATCTCTGTTTTGTTTGGATCGCGATGGCCGGGCATCGCCTGGGACTTTCCAGTTGCAGGAACACACAGGACACGCCCTCCTTGGTCATTTCGGCGATTTGCGTTCGTGACTCAGGACGACTATGAAGTCCGTGGTTGGTCAAGTGGGCTGCTTCACTTTTTTGCTTTTTTAATTCCGTGCATGGCTAGCCTCTCTCGCTGGGAGTTGCCTTCGTCGGAGCCGCTCGTCGGTCGCTCGCCCTGCACTCGCGCAGCGAGCTTGGCGGCCGACAGTGGCGTAGACGATGGCAACGTCCGTTGCCTTTGTTGGTGAGCTTGAGGGAAGCGGATTCACGGATTGGCAGGCCGAACGATTCGACTCATACGACTATTCGAGGTGTCGACGCTTTTGTTCTTCATGCGTCGTCTCATCTTTCCATACGTTCTGTTCGCGTGGATGCTTAGCTGGCCACATTCGTTTTGGCGACATGGAGTTCCGTGTGGTGAGGAGCTGCGTGGTCCTCACGAAGCCTCGCGGAATCAGTGTCAGGTCAAAGTTAGGTGGTCTCAGCAATGGTCTTGGCTGGCCTGTCTGTTCGTCCGATTCTCTCTCGTCTCACTCCCGGTTGGTTGTTACCTTGTTTTTAAAAGCCACTGGTCGCATTCGTTTTGTCGACGTCCGGCCGGTCACGCTGCGCGATCGCACCGACGTCGGTCCTGAGTACGCGATCCAGCGGCTGTCTCTTTTGGTTCGCTCTCCCCCTCATCCTCGATTCCCATTCGCCGGGGATCCCAATCAGTTTCGTGTTTCAACATCGACCAAGCGACCACCGCGATCTTGCGAGCCAGAGCGATCGCCGCCTTCTTCTTGCGTGTCTTCTGGC
>CBDUAB010000800.1:0-3047 GCA_965365045.1 uncultured Planctomycetales bacterium | reverse complement strand
TGGACTTCTTGCTTCCGAAATACAAGATTGTCATTGAGACAAAACGCGTTCGCGATAAAACTCACGCGAAAAAAATCGGGGACGAGTTAATTATTGACATTGAACATTATCGCCGCCATCCCGACTGTGATAACCTATGGTGTGTCATTTATGATCCCAATCGCCTTATTCCAAATCCGGATGGGCTAAAAAATGATCTAAATGGTGATCGCAAAACGTCTGATGGAAACGTGAACGTTTGCGTATACCTCTTGTGAGGAATCGCGGTATAACAACTGATGCACCGAAGTCCGGCTTGCAGGTGCTTTTTGAATGGAAGATCAACCGTCCGGACTCGGTGATCACGGACGTTACATGCCTTCGCACATCGTCGGCGATTGATTTTGAGAGAATCCACGAATGCTGTTTTGGCTCTCCGCTCTCGTCGCGATTCTGACTCTTGCCCTGATGGCTGTCTTTGAAATAGCGGTTGTACGCACGGGAATCGCGCGACTACTACCTGTGACGAGCCCTGCCGAGCCAGCACCAAGACTCAGTGTGGTCATCCCGGCCCGAAACGAAGAATTAGACATCGAAACTGCACTGAGGTCGGTGCTTAGCCAGCAAGGTGTCAATCTGCAGGTAATCGTGGTTAATGACAATTCCACGGACAGCACAGGTGAAATCGTTGAACGATTGGCGAAGGAAGATAGCCGGATAACTCTCGTTGACGATCCTCCGCTAAAAGCCGGATGGCTCGGCAAGCCGAATGCCATGAATCATGGGGTCGCGCTGGCCACAAGTGATCTGATCCTCTTCACGGACGCGGACATCATTCACGAAGCCACGTCGTTTTTCACCGGCGTTTCGATTTTGAAGGATGAGGGCCTTGACTTTCTTAGTTTTACTCCAACGTATGTCTGCGAGTCATTCTGGGAAAACGTTTTTCTCCCGCTTTCCCTGTTCCCGGTCAGCGCATTCCTCGTCACCCAGGGTTGCGCGACGTTCGTTTTACTCTCGTCACTCCACCCTGGGCTGACATAGGGGCACCCCTTCGGGGTTTTTTTCCACATCGTTTGGCAAGTCAGAGCCGCCCCGTGGGGCTTTCAGTTGACAATCGTTTCGAATAACAACATCGTAGCCAAAAGCCAGTTCAAGCGATTGTCCGCAAACCTCACGAAATGCGAATTCTACAAACCCATCCTAAAAAACATGAAAGCAACGTGAAACAAAACTCCAAATCGTGATCCAAGACGAGGTTTTATGCAACCACAAGATGAAGATACAAAAACTTGTCAAGTTTGAGTGCCGACCACCGAACACAACGTAGGACAGGTTTTCAACCTGTCGGGACAGGATGAAATCCTGTCCTACTTCATAAGAGCCAAGTTTTAAAAAAACGCCCGTCCACGATGTGGACGGGCGTGTTAGTCGATTGTTCCAGGTGCGATCAGATCACGGCGAACTACAAGCTGTAACCGTCGCGATACTCAGTTTTCACGAACGAATCCAACTCAGGTGAGTTCGTCGCCTTGAGATTCTTGGCATCCCATTCGACTTTCTTGCCGGACCAAACAGCCAGGTTGCCTAGCAAAATCGTCTCGGTGAGCGGACCTGCGTAATTCGGGAAGTTCGACATTGCCGGATCCCCGCCTTCGATAGCTCGTACCCATTCATCGAAATGGCCCGGCGATTTCGGGTACTCAATGTCCGTCGGCTCATCAACGCCGATCAACTTCCAATTCTCGCCGTAGTCGCCCCATGAATAGAGCTTGCCCTTGTCACCAACGACCAAAGCGCCGCTGGCTTTCGGCTCTTCGCCTTCGAGCAAGGAGACATCCGGACGCTTGCCGCCGTCGTACCAAACCATTTTCAAGGCGGAACGATCGCCGATCTTCGGGAACTCAAAGTTGATGACACACCAAGCAGGGTATGTCTCATTGTTGTGACCGCTTGTTTCCGCCTCGACGGAAACTGGATCGCGTAGGTTCAAGCCCATGAATGGCATGTTGACCGTATGGCAAGCCATATCGCCGAGCGCGCCGGTCCCGAAATCCCACCAACCGCGCCATTTGAATGGATGGTACGCCTCGTGGTAGGGACGATAGGGCGCTGGGCCGAGCCACTGCTCCCAATGTAGATAGCTCGGAACTGGTGGTTCTTCGGTCGGCCGCTCAATGCCTTGCGGCCAGACGGGTCGATTCGTCCAAATGTGCACTTCCTTGGCCGTTCCCAAGGCGCCCGATTTGATGACCGCGGCGGCCTTACGCAAACCGTCGAACGAGGTGCCATGGTTGCCCATCTGCGTCGCGACGCCTTTTTCGCGGGCGAGCTCGGACATGACGCGCGCTTCATAGATCGAGTGCGTCATTGGCTTTTGACAAAAACAATGCTTGCCCATCCGCATGGCAATCACACCAGCCGGCGCGTGGTTGTGATCCGGCGTGCTGATTGTCACCGCATCGAAACTGTCGCCCATTTCATCAAGCATCGTGCGGTAGTCAAAGAACTTCTTGGCATTCTTGAATCGTGGGTCCGCGGCACGCTTGTTGAGTTTGCGTTCGTCGACATCACAGATCGCCACGACTTCACCGAGGCGGGCCGCATCGGCCGAATCGCTGCTACCCTTGCCGTCGACGCCGATACAGGCGAATTGGACTTTTTCGTTCTTCGACTCACTTCGCGCCGGTTGGACTCCACCGGCAACCCAGTAGCCCGCGCCAACGGCGGCACTGGTCTTGATGAATCGACGTCGATTCTGTTTTTGTGGCATGCGCTAAACTCCTAATCTCGAACTAATAATTAACCATACGGCCCGTTTAGGCCGCTCGGTGCAAAGGCCCGCGTACCAGATTATAGTGGGTCTCGGACGACACGGGAAACCATGTGATCGAAAAGTGGTCTTTTTCGGAAGACCTGAGCCCCGAACCTAGCTGTGTGGCGCCGGACAGTGCTGACTCTGACAGTTCCGCCCCATTCGGCCGCGATAATGCCTTCAAAGAATCCACCTAGTCCGCATTTCTCACACATTTGTAGGCCGGAACGAGCAAACGCAGACTCTGCCGGAA
>CBDUAB010000799.1:0-3051 GCA_965365045.1 uncultured Planctomycetales bacterium | reverse complement strand
ATGCCGGACCAACCTATCCGTGATCGGCTGCGACACGTGTTGGGAAAGATCGAGATGTCTTTCACTCATGATCGTCACGGCCTCGGTACTGGCCCTACTGCCCATCCCTGCCGCGATTCCCGCGGACATCACGATCACTCCTTGTTCATCAAGTTCGTTGTAAGGGCATTTGAGTTTGTCGGCCAAGATTTTGCGACACAGTAGCTCTGCCATTGGACTGCGGCACGTGTTACCCGTGCAGACCAAGACGATCATAAAACTGCTCAATCGTTTCAAGGTCGAGTCGGTCACAACGCCTTCGCGAAGCATCTGAATTCCCGACTGCCCGACCCGCACGACCGACGACGGCTGCCCAAACTGACAGCGGCCATCGTCCAAGACAAGCTCCACGTCGTCACCAAGTGATTCGACGACTTCTTCGGCGGTTACCGAGTCAGGGCAACCGGTTCGATTCGCACTGGACAAAACAGCCGGACCGGCAAGCAGTTGCAGCACTTCTAAGAACAACCGATGGCCCGGTACGCGGAGACCGACCGTACCACTTGGAGAAACCGCCGCGCGCACTTTGTCCGGAAGTCGCTGCAGGAGACTATCGGGGTGATCGTCATCCAACACGAGCGTCACTGGCCCGGGCCAACATCGATTAGCCAAGCGTCGGGCCAGTGGGCCAGCTTGGGGAACGTAATCAAAAGCCTCTTCGGGACTTTTGATCGCCAACGTCAGCGGATGACCCCACTGACGCGACTTGACTTTGAGCAAGCGGCCAACGGCGTCTTCGTTCAATGCGCTGGCTGCCAGTCCGTAAACCGTTTCCGTGGGAAATGCGACAACACGTCCTTCGACCAATGCCTGGACCGCCTGATGCACCACATCGCGCCAGTCTTCAGCCTTGCGAACATCGATGATGGCGGGCGACATAGACGAGTCCGAAGATCAGTTGCTCAAACACACTTTAGGCCGGCGACGCCCGTCCGTGAAAATCGCAATCCTTTAATCTATAAACCTTTACGATCAACGGTCAAGGGCCACGACGGCTTTAACGAGCGCTGATATCGTAGCCAAATCGTCATCAAATCACACAAATTCGAGTGGACACATTGGGCTGATACGACGAAGCACTTCTGGTCTTCTTCACACCGTCCTACAATGAAAGGAAGCCCAAAGCGTACTTATCAACGCTTGCTTGCTATTTGGCTGGCACGGGACTCAGGTAGCACGGTTGTTTGAGCGGTTGTGACCGACGCTCGAATCGCTCGACTTAGGTCACTAAAGAGTGCTCGATGATCGACGCCGAAAAACAGCCCTCCTCCGTTGGCCGCGCGATTTGGCTCCTGCCCATCGCCGTCGTCATCGGTCTTTCGCTGCTGCCGCTGGGCATGGCCCGTACCCGCACGGGAATTGCCGGTGGCAAGGCGCTGCAGACCTGGGGGCGCCGCGGCATCTCGCCTGGCCGCTTGCAAAAGCCTCGCGCGATGGCTATCGACGCCAACAACAACATCTATGTTGTGGACATGACGGCCCGTATCCAGGTTTTCGATCGCCACGGTCGCTATTTGCGCGGTTGGCAAACGCCAGCATCCGAGAATGGCCGGCCAACCGGATTGTCGTTCGATCGTGGCGGTAACTTAATGGTTGCCGACACGCATTACTATCGCATCCTGTTTTACACACCCGCTGGCGAATTGCTTGAGGAGCGAACACTGGGTGGCGTGATGGGACACGCGCCAGGCGAATTCGGCTGGGTTACCGATGCCGTTCAAGACTCGGCCGGCAATTACTATGTCGCCGAATATGGTGAATACGACCGCATTCAGAAATTTACTGCGGATCGGCAGTTCCTGTTTCAATGGGGCGGACATGGCAGCACGCCCGGGCAATTCGTAAGACCACAAAACCTGGCGATCGACGAACAAGACCACATTTGGGTTGCGGATGCGTGCAACCATCGGATCCAAGTATTCGATGCGACGGGTGACTCGGCAAAGCTGGTCCGTAATTGGGGAACCGAAGGAGCGGAACCCGGTCAGTTGAAATACCCGTACGATCTGGCCCTCGATGGCAAGGGCAATGTCTACGTATGTGAATTCGGAAATCACCGCATCCAGAAGTTCACGGTCGATGGGCAACTGCTCGGTTTATGGGGCAACGTTGGCCGCGATCCCGGTCAATTGCATAATCCCTGGGCGATGGTGCGCGATAGTCGCGGCTATCTGCACGTGTTGGACACGTACAATCATCGCGTGCAACGTTTGAAACTGTGAAAAGAGGACCATCATGTTCGGGCTAGATTTCGGCTTTGACAGCCCCGGTTTTCTATTTCTGTTGCTGTTGCTGCCACTGCTGTGGATATGGAGCTATAAGAGCCTGGCCGGGTTGGGGCCGGCGCGCCGTATCTTTGCACTTGCGCTGCGCACGGTTGTCTTCTCATTATTGGTGCTGGCACTGGCCAACACACAGTTGCGCCGCTCATCGGAGACCATGACCGTAATCTATTTGCTCGACCAGTCGGCGAGCATTCCGCTGGCGCAGCGGGAGGCGATGATGGAATATGTCGTCCACGATGTGGAGCTGCACCGTGAGGACAGGTATCGTGACCGAGCGAGTGTGATCGCATTTGGCCGCCAGGCAACCATCGAAGTTCCGCCACTGGACGACAACTTGCCGATCCTGGGCAGGCTGGAAAGCATGACCAATCTGCGCACGGACGCGACGGACGTCTCATCGGCCATGAAGCTTGCTCAGGCCACTTTCCCCGAAGGTACTGCTCGACGCGTGGTCATTGTTAGCGATGGAAATGAGAACTTGGGAGACGCCCTGGGAATCGCACGACAGTTGGTGGAAGACGGCGTCGGAATCGATGTGGTTCCGGTGCATCTCGACAAGCTCAGCGAGGTTTCCGTCGAACGCGTAGCGATACCAGCGGACATTCACAAGGGCCAACCATTCGAAGTTCGTGTCGTCCTCAACAATGATACCGACGAATCGGTGGGACAAGTGAACCGCGTCAGCGGGCGGCTAAAACTTATTCGACGCATGGGGTCGCGCGAGGAA
>CBDUAB010000798.1:0-3062 GCA_965365045.1 uncultured Planctomycetales bacterium | reverse complement strand
TTTTTAGTATTGCTCTTTGCGCTACAGCTTCCGCCGTGGCATTCGATTGGCCGCAATGGCGGGGGCCCAATAGAGATGCGAAGGTGACTGGTTTTAACGCGCCGGAAACCTGGCCCGAGGAACTCTCGCAGAAATGGAAGGTCCAGGTGGGCGACGGAGTGTCCACACCCGCATTGGTTGGTGATCGCCTTTACGTGTTCGCGCGACAGGAGGCTGATGAAGTTGTGCGCTGCCTGGATGCGAATACCGGCCGTGAAATCTGGAAGGACCAGTACGAATCCGAGCCGCCGGACGGCCCGTCCGACCGTTATCCCGGTCCAAGAAGCTCACCAACGGTTGCCGATGGAAAGGTCGTTACGTACGGTGCGCGTGGTGTTCTCTCCTGTTACGACACAGAAACCGGCAAGGTCATTTGGCGTAAGAGTGATTACACTGACTCGTTACCTCGCTTCTATACGTCTAGTTCACCGATCATCGTGGAGGGACTCTGCATCGCCCAGCTAGGCGGGGAAAAAGCCGGTGCCATCGTGGCCTACGATCTTGCGTCCGGTGAGGTGAGTTGGAAGTGGGCAGGAGATGGAACGGCTTACGCATCACCGGTCTTGCTGGCCATGGATGGCACGTCAATCGTCATCGCCGAAACGGATGACAACATCGTGGGACTGGAAGTCTCCACGGGGCAGGTTGTATGGGAAACACCTTATGCCGTTTCAGGAAGGGGCTACAACGCAGCCACGCCCGTCCTGGATGGCCAGACCATTATCTATACCGGGTCGAATCGCGGTGCCATTGCGGCCCAATTCTCCAAGCAGGGAGACTCACTTACCACGCAGGAACTGTGGAATAACCAAGACAACTCGGTACAGTACAACACACCGGTGCTCAAAGATGGTTTGTTGTATGGTCTTTCTAAGAGTAATGTCCTGTTTTGTATCAATGCAAAAACCGGAAAGACGATGTGGACCGACACGGTCCTTGCCGGTGGGAGAGGTCGTGGCGGCTATGGCTCCATTGTCGATGCCGGCTCGGTATTGTTCGCATTGACCCCGGCGGCCCAGCTGATCGTGTTCCAGCCCAGCGATACGGAATTCAAGCAAATCGCCAGTTACAAGGTTTCGGATGGCGGTACCTATGCCTATCCAATCGTTGCGGGGAATCGTGTGTTCGTTAAAGACGCTGAATCCGTAACCTTGTGGAGTATTGATTGATTGACCATGGAACGTGATATTCAACTGGTCATTAACGGTAAACGCGTCACCGTGACCACCGACGAAGAACGTCCGTTACTGGACGTTCTTCGCGAAGACCTTGGACTGACCGGGACGAAATATGGTTGCGGTGAAGGCGAGTGCGGTGCGTGCACTGTCTTGCTCGGTGACACCGCGGTTCGCTCGTGCATCACCTCGATCGGGGAGGCAGAAGGGGCGACAATTGAGACAATTGAAGACCTGGCGACTGATGGGAAACTTCATCCGGTCCAACAGGCGTTCATCGAAAAACAGGCGATGCAATGTGGTTATTGCGTGCCGGGGCAGATTCTTACGGCAGTTGCTCTGCTACGACGCAAGCCAAATGCTTCGCGACAAGAAATCATTGAAGAGATGAACGACAATATCTGCCGTTGTTGTAACTATGTGAACATCTTAAACGCCGTCCAACATGCGGCCCAACCTTGATCAAAACGATGTCAAGCGACGATCAAATGACCGAGTCGATCGAAGTCGAACGTTATGAACTTCGTGAGCCGCCCAGTTATGGTTTCGATGCAAACCGCCGAGAATTTGTCCAAGTCCTGGGTGCCGGCCTGATGATTTCGGTCTCCGCACGAGTTTCTATCGCTCAGCGACGAGGAAGTCGCCGGAATCGCCCCGCGAAACTATCGGAACGATTTCACATTGGTGCTGACGGCGTCGTCACCGTATTGACGGGAAAAGTCGAAGTGGGACAAGGCTCACGCACGCAGATTGCACAGGCGACCGCCGAAGAGCTTCACCTGCCAGTCGAGCGAATACGCGTCATCATGGCCGACACGGATTTGTGTCCCAACGACGGAGGAACGGCCGGAAGTCGGACAACTCCATCTACGGTTCCCCAAGTGCGCAGGGCGGCAGCGGCCGTCCGTGATCTGCTGTTGGAATTAGCAGCGGAACAGCTGTCTGTCGAGCGTTCAGCATTACAGATGACGGATGGAAATTTCATCGATACAACTTCCAACTCGCAATTGACTCTGGTTGAACTCGCCAAGCTAGATCAGTTGCCCACAAATCTTGACCGCACGCCGTCTCAAGACGTCTCGATCATCGGTGTCGACGAATGGACGACACTCGGAAAGCCGATTCCAAAGGTAAATGGCGAAGATGTCGTCACGGGCGCCGCCAAGTATCCATCAGATATTGTGCGGCCCGGCATGTTGTACGGAAAGGTATTTCGGCCGGTTTCCTTTGGAGCCACACTCAAGTCGATTGATTTGACGCCTGCGAAAACAATGGACGACGTGACCGCTGTTCAAGACGGGAACTTTATAGGATGTGCTGCCAAAAATTCATGGCGGGCAGCAAGAGCTATCGACGCGATCGCTGCCACAGCCGATTGGGATCGACCTTCACATCCATCTAGTGATGTGTTGTTCGAGCATTTGAAGGAGACGGCACGCACCTCCGGATCGGGGCGTTCAAGGCCACGAATTGACACTTGGGGCGATCGCGACGCAGGCCTCGCGGCGGCAAGCAGCAAGGTCGAAGCAACCTACACGATCGCATACGTTCAGCACGCCCCGATGGAGCCGCGGGCAGCGGTCGCGGAGTGGAACGATGGAAAGCTCACGGTTTGGACGGGAACGCAGCAACCAATGCGTGTCCGCAGCGAACTGATGAGTGTCTTTCGGATTCCGGAAGACCGCGTTCGTGTCATCGTCCCAGACACCGGGGGAGGTTTTGGCGGCAAACATACGGGTGAGGCGGCCGTGGAGGCCGCACGACTGGCAAGGGCCGCGGGCAAACCCGTCTCAATTCGTTGGACTCGACAGGAGGAGTTTACTTGGGCCTATTGCCGTCCAGCGGGCG
>CBDUAB010000797.1:0-3072 GCA_965365045.1 uncultured Planctomycetales bacterium | reverse complement strand
CTCCACCGCCACGCCCGCCACCGCCACCACCACCACGCCCACCGCCTCCGCGGGCATCCAGATCGGCCGTTATGAGAAGGCTCAATGCAGCCACTAACAGTAAGCATATCGATAAGTTCTTCATTTTTAGAATCCTCATCTAATTCATTTGTTCGGCATGTACGTCAAGCTACTGCTGACGCACGACTCTCACTTCGTCGATATTCGGAAGCAGCTCACCATCTACCGTGCGGTTCACTGACTGAAGGGTGAAGGTGTCTTCGTCAACGCGATTGATGATATTCACAGCCACGGCCTGCCCGCCGTCCTGAAGTACTCCGGTTTTGTGTATGTACCAGCGATCTTCCTTACGAGACCATTTTCCTTCGGCAAACCCGCCGTTGGAATCAAATGTCCACGATCGAATCTGTTTTGCCGCCGGATCCCATCCGACGATCTGCATACCCGATACGTCGATCTGATTTCCAACAGTCACCGTGAACGATCGGGTCATGAAGTTATTGTTTTTGGTCCAGTTGCAATCGGTGACGATACGTGCGTTTTCATCCTCATCAACCCAACTGCCAATCATCCATTCCAGATCTTTCATCTGTTCGTAGTGGGATGGCGTGGCAAGAGATGCTTTGTCGGTGACCCGGTCGAGCAGCCATTTGCCCTCGCGGCGAACGTAGACGGCCGTATACTCAATTTCCTCGGGTTCTGCTTCCGGCGCCAGAAGAGTTGCGACACCATGTTCGGCAGCCACGCTGGGCGAAATAAATTGGATTTCCTTAATGCTGACGTCAAGCTTCAAGTCATTCTGCGATTTGAATAGTTCTTCGAATTGCTGTTGGATTGCAGGGCGACCAACGACCTGCTCGCCCGTGATGCGATTGGCATAAACCGCTTCAGGTGACCAATAGCCCGCCAGTTCGTTGGCGTCTTGCTTGTTGAACGCCGAAACGTAGTCGGCGACAACCTTCCTGATAGTCTCTTCGTCTTGAGTCGGATCTGGCGTTACCTGAGCGATCACCGCGACTGGAGCGAGTACACAGCCTATGGCAATCAAATTAACGAATCGCGTCATGGTATTAAGCCCTATGCGAAAAGGATTTTGTGGGGATGACTCCATTCTGAGGGAGATTAAGGTGATTCAGCAAGGGGGGCACATCGTGACCTTGGAGAATTGGTGAATTCGTGTCCATTGCTGCGACGCCAGCCACCCCATCTCCTTAAGACTTACGAGCGAACATTCAGACCTGCTAGTCCAACAACGATTCCCGAAGTCGCTTCAATTCGTCCTCGGTAATGTTCAGTCCATCGCGAATGTACTTCTCCATCGAACCGTGCTGCTTCACAGCTTCCTCGAGCGAAGCATCGATATAGGACGGCTGGAGGATGTAAAAGGCGTTGACGTTGGTCATGTCCACTTGTTGAGGCGATATGCCTTGATTCTTCGCTGCTTGTGCTCGCAATTGTTCTAGTCGCTTTGCGACCTCTTCCTGTCTGCATAGGCGATTGCCGACAAAACCATAAATGGCAGTGCCATGCAAAACAACGAGGCAACGCGAATCATTGCCCTAGCCCTGGATCCAGGTCCGGGTCAAACGGCAGTTCGTCCAGATGCTCGATGTACTCAAGCGGGTCGAACGGTAGTTTACTGAGATCCAATGGCGGTTTCGCCAGCGCCTTGATCTCAGGCGTTGCGTTCTCGATGCCGGTCCAAGGAATTCCGTGGACTTCCTTCACATCCGGATACTTTCTCTTCCAGAGATCGTGACGCAACTTCATCCGGTTAAATGGACTCTTGAGGTGAATGAGATTCACCAGCATCGGAGTCTTCTCGCGCGGGTCCGCCAGCAAAAAGTAAAACGCTGCCGCGATTCCGCTGGCCTCGCCGACAGGATCTGACGAGATCCAATGTCGCTTGTAATTGCCTTTAACCGTCGCCCCCAAATTCGGTCCCGCGTAGATGAAAACATGGTCGCGGCGGCTGTGCGTGTCGCCATTGACAAGTAACGACGTCTGGTCCAACCCATCGATGACTCGATCCGTTGGGACATGCTCAAGTGCACCTGCCACACGAGCGAAAGTCGTGTACAGGTCGGTCTCGTGAATAATATCGCCGACGAGTTGTCCCGGCTCGATCATGCCCGGCCACCAAGCCTGAGCCGGAACGCGGACACCGCCTTCGAGGAAGTCGCCCTTGCCACCACGATAGATTGTTTCGGCCATTCCGAGTCCCGGTGGTGGGTTGTGCGACATGGGACCATTATCCGCCATACACACCACGAGTGTGTTTTCAGCGATGCCGAGTTCCTTGAGTTTCGCGATCAGTTTTCCGACGAAGGGATCGATGTTGCCCTGCAGGCCGTCCTGCAGAATGCTCCGTGCGATTGAGAATTTTTTTGGATTTGGAATAAAGCTCGTCAGGTTCGGCCAGTTGGCGACATAGAACGGTTTTCCTGATTTTGCACTGCGCTGGATGAAATCGAGTGTCCGACGCTGGGCTTCCGGATCGATCTTCATGTAATTCTCGTGCGAGTTGTCGCCCCACTGTCGAGTCGGCCCTCCCTTGGTGCCTTCGGCCATCTGCACCCAACCCTTCGTCACGAACGTATCGTCAAGTTTGTAGGGATCTTTGGGCAGCATGTCTTCGTACAATCCGATCGACGCGTTCGCGCCTTCCGCAATTCGCGTGTTAAGCGACAGGATCTGGTTGTAGCCCGTAAAGAATGCCTCGTCGAAACCTTGATTGTGAGGGTAGCTCTCTTCGATGTCGCCGAGATGCCACTTTCCGTGGAAAGCGGTCGCATAACCGGCTTTGGAAAGCACTTCGGCGAGTGTGACTTCACCCGCTCGCATACCATGGGATTCACGGAGCATGCCGATGTTGTACATTCCACTACGGACCGCATAACGACCAGTCATGCATGCCGCTCGGCTAGGCGTGCAGCCCACTTCGGTGTACATGCGAGTGAACAGGATGCCTTGCCTGGCCATTTCGTTGAGGTTCGGGGTCCGCAAACCGCGAACCTGTTGGATGGCGGGGATGCCAACATCGCCAAAGGCCGTGTCGTCCCACATGATGTG
>CBDUAB010000796.1:0-3077 GCA_965365045.1 uncultured Planctomycetales bacterium | reverse complement strand
CCGTTGAATTTTTCACTGGTGGCACGCTGATGGCTGGATTGCAGCTCGGCGTGAGCTGGTTTGTTTGGGGAGTCGTGGTGCGTACCGTTTTTGTTCTTAACGGCACTTGGGCCGTTAATTCGATCGGCCACGTATGGGGTTATCAAAACTACGATACGGGTGACCACAGCCGCAACAATTGGTTTGTGGCCCTAATTGCTCATGGCGAAGGATGGCACAACAACCACCACGCCGATCAGCGCAGTGCGAGACACGGCCATCGTTGGTGGGAATATGACATGTCGTGGTGGGTGATCGTGACGCTGGAAAAATTGGGCTTGATCCACGACGTCGTGCGGCCCAAGGAGCAGTTGGACGGATCCGGCGGTGCCACCTAATACTGGGTGGCACAATTGACCTTGGGCGCTGGCGTTCGCCCGTCTTCCGCATATTCTTCCCAATCGGACGGCGGCAGGGAGGGTAGTGGAGCGAACGCCTAATCCGATAGCGGCTCACAGACCGAAGAAACTTCAGGAAAAGGTTGAAAACCCTCGAACAGATGCCTACGATTAACCATTGCCCGCCTTTGGTGCTAGCACGATGATGTTTACTTTCTATTTGAACTCAGCGATTCGCGCACAGTACGGCCAATACTGCGGCTGTATTTGTCCGGTGTAACCGGACCATTCTGATTCATCTCGCCGCAGCGCTTTCGTTGCTGCCCACCAGTTAGATCACCCAACGCTTGCCAAGCTGGAGTTCAAAATGGCCTCTGATTTTCGACGTAAAGAGGAGCTTCCCGCGTTAACCGATGCTATCGTGCACTCGTATACCGAGATCGGCACGATCAATCATCTCGGGCATTGCCCGCTGCCTCGACATGAGAGCATTGTGTCGGCGATCGAAGACCTCAAGGACATTCTTTATCCGGGTTACCGCCGCCGCGAAGGACTGCACCTTGGTAACATTACCTATTACGTTGGCGATTTGATTGACGGCTTGCACGACAAGCTCACTCAGCAGATCGCGCGCGCACTACAGCATGAGTTCCGCGTCGAGCATGGGGTGGATCCATGTGACGAAGATATTGACTACGAAGCGCAGGGGCAATTGCTGGCAATCAAGTTTCTCAATTGCCTACCCGAGTTGCGCAAGGTTCTGGCAACGGACGTTCAAGCGTCCTACGACGGTGATCCGGCCTGCCGGACGACCGACGAAGTGATCTTTTGCTACCCTGGCCTCGAAGCAGTTACCGTGTTTCGCATGGCGCACGTCCTCCACAAACTTGAAGTCCCCTTCATTCCTCGCATGATGACCGAGTGGGCCCATCAGAAGACCGGAATTGACATCCATCCCGGCGCGACGATCGGCAAGTACTTCTTCATCGATCATGGCACGGGTGTGGTGGTCGGCGAGACGTGCGATATCGGTGAATATGTCAAATTGTATCAAGGGGTTACGCTGGGCGCTCTGAGCTTTGACATGGACTCCGATGGAAATTTGGTCCGTGGCGTGAAACGGCATCCCACGATTGAGGATCGCGTCGTGATCTACGCCAATGCCACGGTGTTAGGAGGTAAGACAACCGTCGGACATCATTCGGTTATCGGGTCCAGCGTATGGCTCACGCGCAGTGTCGAACCACACACGACTGTTACGCTGGATAAACCAGAATTACGGTTGCGTGCCGACACGCCGGATGAAATGAAAGCCGAGATGAACTACCAGATATAGTAGGCACACCGTCCACGCCAAAACGCTGATGAACAGGCCGTTGTAAAACGCTTGCGGCCGGTAAGTCATACGAATGTCAAAGTTTCCGGCAGGTAGCCAGATGCCACGCATCACGCCGTTGGCGCGATAGATGGGCACGGAGTACCGTACGGTCTGACCCGTGCGCCACACTTCCGCATGCCACCCGCTGGCAAAAGTATCATTCAATACAACGAGTCCTGGCTTTGCCAATCGCACAGCGAGATCGACCTGCCTTGCCTGGTAGTCCACGATTCGCGCGGCTTCAGCGGAGTCTTGGCCTTCGGATCGTGTCCGGATTAGATCTTCGTTCAACGAAGGAATCATGGGCGCCATTGGTTTGGCTACCGCTGCGACGACTGCATTGGCGCTAAAATCTCGCACAACCCCGTCTTTGTCACGGCTCACGATTTGCCTCGAACGGTCCAGTAAAGCTGTCCAGTTGCGCGGATCGACGGGCGGCAACCAATCAACGTCGTGTACGAGCCAAACTCGCGGGCTTCGAGATTCGCTACGCCAAAAAACAGCGTCACTCACATGATCAATTGACAACTTCTCGAATGAGTTCCTCGGATGTAAATGCGGATCAGTGGGAGTAATCATGAAATCGACGCCAAGATATCGCAACAATTCCGTCGAGATCGTTTCGGGACTATCTGCTAATTCGCCGGCAGCGTGAAACAGTGCTTTAAAGTGAGCAGAATGCATGCTGGGCCGCGAACCGACGACACCCACTTTTTCAATTAGATGGAGCTTGGGAAATAGAATAGCCCGATCCCACGCCAGTCCTTCGCTTTGCCTGGTCAGGGACGAAGACTCACGCCAAACTGCCGGATACCAGTTTTTTTGGCCACGAAAAACACGTGTCGGCACATAAGTCTCTTTGGATCGTTTGGTCGCTAATGGAGATGGCTTGTGCCATAACGTTGTTGGCGCAAGTGGAACCAACGCGTGCTGAGCAATCACCAATTCCAATGCCGTCAGGCCCACCAACGCCCAGCCCAAATGACGCCTGCCGCTGTTGGGAAGATGTAGGCCGGAACAAGGTCGCGCGGTAAATCGCCGGAACAGCGCAAACGCCGTCCAGCCACGTCGCATTCTGTCTAGGTAGTGATCCGAGAAAAGCGACCGAAGTTCCGGCGTCGGCAGCGTTTGCTCGTTCCGGCCTACAGTTTTGGAAAGATGTTTTGACCTGGATTTCTCACGTAGTTCCGGTGTCGGCAGCGTTTGCTCGTTTCGGCCGGACTGGTAAGAAATCCAGGTGAGGCATGCATAACAGACAGCGGCCAACAAACATGCGTGTCCGAGCGAACGCGCGACACCAATGCGGGCGCCTGCCACGTCGC
>CBDUAB010000795.1:0-3079 GCA_965365045.1 uncultured Planctomycetales bacterium | reverse complement strand
GACCAATCACGTGCAGATTTGTCGCGATCAAACCCTGGTCCGATACGACGAAGCCGCTGCCGATACCCATGGAATTGCGATCGCGACCCTGTCCGTGAATGACAACGACGGATTTGCGTGCCTGTTGGACGAGCTCCGCAACAGGTAACGCTTCCGCGGATTTGTTATCCGGTGGCCGTGGGCGTGGCGGTTCGGCCAACGCGACGGGGAGAAATAGTGCCAGAATAATCGAGAAAATGACGGCTTTGAATCGATGCATCGGCCTGTCTTTCCGAAATCAATGGATAGTCATAAGATGGGACAATTGACGATTGGCTAATTACGCTTCAAAACCCGTCGTGATTCACCCAGACACTTTTGACCTTTACCGCTATAATACCAAGTTTATCTGACATCGCCGCGGATCTTGTGATATCCGCTGGCAATGAAATTCTCAAGGAGCTTTCGACGATGAAGAATCTGTTTTCAATCTTGCTGGGATTGGCGTTATGTGTTGGCTGCCAACCGGCCGGTAGCAATGATGGCGGCACCAGTGGCGATGACGCTGACGCAAACACCACCGCCAGCGTGGAAAACGAGAATACGACTCCGGTTTCGATTGTGAAGTTCAGCGTTCCCGGCATGACTTGAGTGGGTTGCTCATCAGGCGTCCGTGAGGCGCTGACCGGCTGTGACGGAGTTCAATCCGTAGAAATCGATTTCGAGGGCAAACTCGCCACGGCCAAGACAACTGACAGCTTTGACTCAAAAAAAGCTCTCGCTGCCTTGGTTGCGGACAAACGGTTTGAGTCGAGTACGGTTCTCGAATAATAAGCCTAACACTCGCGAAACGACAAGCCACGCGCCCCAATGGCGTGTGGCTTTTTTCTGCGCAGGCGAACGGGGGCCGTGAGGCCCGCGGTCGATTCGCGAGAACCGTCACCGTCTTGTTTGTGCCTCGAAAAACCACGCGAGTTCATTTGTATTAAGTTGCATCGCCACCGCGGGCCTCACGGCCCTCGTTCGCCTTTTATTTGCATACACACTTATTGCATGATCTGATTATCCTGTGACAATCAACGTGGTCCGTCCGCCGCCGAGCCGCACCAACATCAGACTCGTATCAGAGCTATCGTGAAAGCAAACTCCCTTGGCATCGTCGCTTTGTTCCTAACCGGCATCGCTGCGTTGTCACCCGCCAACGGTGCGGAAGATCTCTCGACTGAGTTACCGCGCATCGCTCCCGTCGCGCCCCAAGACGCAATAGGTCTGTTCGCAGTTAAAAACGGCTTTCGTATCGACCTCGTCGCGGCCGAACCATTGACGGCGGATCCGATCGCATTGGATTTCGACGAACACGGACGATTGTTCGTTGTCGAGATGCGCGGCTACAGCGAAAACGCGGAGGATCATCTGGGTGTCATTCGGTTGCTGACCGACAGTGATGGCGATGGTCGCATTGATCGCAGCACCATCTACGTCGACAAGCAGGCATGGCCAACGGCGGTCCTTTGCTATGACGGTGGCGTCTTTGTGGGCGTGGCGCCTGACATTCTGTACTGCAAAGACACCGATGATGACGGCCGCGCCGACTTGATCCAAAAAGTGTTTACGGGCTTCGGCACTTCGAATGTACAAGGATTGATCAACAGTTTTCGATGGGGGATCGACAACCGCATTCACGGCGCGACGAGCAGTTCAGGCGGACAGGTGCGGCGGGACGGTCAACCAGTGGAAGAGGCGATCACGCTGCGCGGTCGTGACTTTTCGTTTGATCCACGGACACTAGATCTTCGTGCGGAGAGCGGGGGAGGGCAGCATGGTATGTGTTTTGACCGTTGGGGCAACAAATTTGTTTGCTCCAACAGTGATCATCTGCAGGCCGTGGTGATACCGGATCGTTACGTGGCGAATAATCCGTATTACGCGTTGACAAAGGTGCGTGAGAGCATCGCGACGGACGGTCCCCAAGCGGCCGTTTTTCGTACCAGCCCGGTCGAACCCTGGCGCATTGTCCGTACACGATTGCGCGTTGCGGGCACGGTTCCCGGTCCGGTCGAAGGTGGCGGTACGCCGGCCGGCTATTTCACCAGCGCCACGGGAGTCACGATTTACGAGGGCGATGCCTGGCCGCTTGTTGGTCGCGGCACGACCGCGATTATCGGTGACGTGGGTAGCAATGTGATTCATCGCAAGCGTCTCACGCAAGCCGGTGTGGGTTTTCGTGGCGATCGTATCGACACCAAGAGCGAATTCATCGCCTCGCGTGATATTTGGTTTCGACCCGTTCAATTTGCACACGGACCGGACGGTGCGCTGTACGTGGCGGATATGTACCGCGAAGTCATCGAACATCCCGACAGCCTGCCGCCCGTAATCAAGCGACATCTCGACCTGACGAGCGGCCGGGACCGCGGAAGAATCTATCGCATCGTGCCAAGCTCCTTTGCATTCACAAAACGCGCTCTACCAGGGGACGCTACGACGGCCGAATTAGTAGAACTGCTCGCACATGCGAATGTGTGGCACCGCACAACGGCCGCCCGCTTGCTCTGTGAACGCCGAGATTTGACTTCTGTTTCACTGCTCAATGCCATGGCAAACGATACTTCGAGGCCTCCCGAGGGTCGTGTCCACGCGCTCTTCGTGCTCAGATCGCTTGGCAAGCTGCCCGAGGCAACGGTGATCGCCGCGCTCCGCGACGAAGATCCACATGTGCGGCAATGCGGTTTGAAAGTATCCGAGGCGCTTGGGCCGCCGAACGAGCTGATGCGAATGAATTTGGAAGACTTGGCAAGCGACGCCGATCAGCGAGTCCGGTTCCAATTGGCGTTGACGCTTTCGGAGTGCCGCGTCGCGGACGACCCGGAGTTAGCGGATTGGAAGAGCCGTATGATCGCCAAGCTAATTCAGCATCAGCCGAGCGACCCCTGGCTACAACGGGCCTGCTTAATCGCCAGCGGAGACATTGCGTCGCAGGTGCGGCAGCGCGTCGCCGCGATTCCCGATTTAACGGACAGTCGCGTGAATGAGCTGTTACTAAAGTCACTGGCGGAAATCGCCTCCGAGCACAAACGAGATGGCGGACGAGCGCTGCAGG
>CBDUAB010000794.1:0-3082 GCA_965365045.1 uncultured Planctomycetales bacterium | reverse complement strand
CCGGTAGGCGTCTTCGAGTGCTGATTGTTCCGGCGGCAGGCTGGGCCCCACCGGATTGTAAACGAGCGTCAAAGTCAATCCGGAATCCGCCGTGCCATACCCGAGTCTATTGAGCTGCTGAAGCGCTGTGATCGATTTGCGAAACGAACCATCTCCACGCTGCGAATCGGCGTTTTCCTCAAGGTAACACGGTAGCGACGCCACTAGTTCCACTTTGTTTTCCGCCAGAAAGTCGGCCATATCTCGGTAGCCCGGCGCAAGCAAAATCGTCAAATTGCAGCGATCGATGACGTGCCTCTCAAGACTGCGAGCGGTCCGCACGAAATATCGAAAATTGGGATTCATTTCCGGAGCGCCGCCCGTTAAATCGAGTGTGTGAATTGATGGCGCGGAGCGTAACGCGTCCAGACACGCATCCATGGTCTCCCGCGTCATGCTTTCGCGTCGATCGGGTCCGGCATCGACATGGCAATGCGCACACGTCATGTTGCAAAGCTTGCCGACATTGACTTGCAGTATCTCGAGGCGTAATGCTGTAAGCGCTGCCGTGCCTGCTTCCTGCAGTGACTCTTCGAATCGCTTTTGGTGGTCGTGGCACGATAATATCTGCAACTGTTTGTTCGCCTGGGCGAGCGGGTTGCCTCGGTGCAGCATTGAAGTGGAAGCCATTCAGGAATCCTTCTTTCACAGACAGCCAATCGGAATTGTGTTTCCGAATGCGTCCACATTACAATTCTTTGTCAATAAGACGAAATAGCAGACGCTACTATATTTCTTATCACAATCGGCCAGCGACTACATGTGGACCAAGCATCTGTGAACCAGTTCACAATGCGCAACGCCTGTTTCAGGTCGACAGAGGTAAGCAAGGATTCGGAGCCGCCGAAACAATACGGGCTCTTCGTGTCGTGGTTCCCGCAGGCCGAAAAACCATTCTGCTAGCAAAATCGAGTTGTAAGGAACTCAACAGATCATCGTCACCCTTTATGAGAAGATAATGGGTCGTTACGGCCATGAAACATCTTGATACCCGGATTGGAGCAATTAAAAAGTGATGAACACACAAAGAGCAGTCGTGGCGTTTTTCGCCCTCTGTTTGGCGATGAGTTTTGTAGATTGCGTAGCCGCGCAATCTGGGACACGTTCTCGTAGCGGCGTGCAACAAGGCTCTCAATCTCGGCGGAGTTATCCTGGCACTATCGAACAGCGACCTGTTACACGACAGAATTCTTTCGGAGGCACAGTGCCAGTTCAAGCTCCCGCCGTGAGCCAGGGGTCCAGTACGCGAACTGGCGGGGCGACTGGAATCACGCCGAGTCCGAATTCTTTTGAGGCGAAATTCTGGCAGTATCTCGTTGGTTCCAAGTACCGTAATTGGGCGCCGATGCCGGGCAAGACGGGCGGTTTTGCAGAAGGAGAAAGTCCTCATGGCGCTCTCATCAAGATTTACATGAACCGCACGGCCGCCGCAAATGCCATGGAAATGCCCGAGCGATCGATCATCATAAAAGAGAACTTTTCACCAGCCAAGGAATTGAAGGCGATTACGGTTATGTATAAGACAAAAGGCTGGTATTGGATCAAGTATTTGCCCAATGGCAATGTGGGAACCGCTCCACCGGAGAAGGGCGGCATGAAACTCGCCGGACGCGTTCAATCCTGCATCAATTGCCATGCCGCCGCGGACGGCGGTGATTATGTTTTCGAGAACGATTGATTCGGCAATGTGATACCGTTTCTGTTAGAGTCACGTAAAATGGAGTTGTGACATGAATATTCGAATTCGCGGATTTACATTCGTTGTCGGTTCGTTTGTGTTGGGAGCCGTGTCGAGCATCTACGCCGGTCCAAAGGTTTCGGTTGGCGTGGCCGTCCCGCCAAACCAACAGGTCTCGATGGATCGCATTGACCATTCGACGTGGGATGCGCTGCTGCGAAAGTATGTCGATCTGAACGGGCGTGTAAACTACCGGGCATGGCATTCGTCACCGGCGGACAGCAACGTTTTGACACAATACTTGTCAACGTTATCAACCGCCAGTCCATCCATCCGTGCGAGCAAGCCGGCGACATTAGCGTTTTGGATCAACGCTTATAATGCCGTTACCATCAAAGGTATTTTGCGCGAATACCCGACCACGAGCATCCGCAATCACACCGCGCGACTCTACGGTTACAACATCTGGAAAGATCTATTGCTAAACGTCGGTGAGAAGCAGGTTTCCTTGAATCAGATCGAGCATGAGATCCTGCGCAAGACGGGCGAGCCGAGGATCCATTTTGCTATCGTTTGCGCATCACACAGTTGCCCGCGCTTAATGAACGAAGCGTACGTGGCCGAAAAGCTAGAACAGCAGTTGACGATTAACACGAAAAACTTTTTCGCCAACTCCGAGAACTTTCGCTATGACGCGCGGAGCAAACGCTTTCAGATGTCCGCGATTCTGGATTGGTTTGCCAGTGATTTTGGCAGCGATCAAGCGGCTCAACTGAAGACAATCGCCCCCTACTTGCCGGATAAAGCCAGTTATCAGGCTGCTCTGTCCAACGGCGTCAAAGTCGCCTATCTTGATTACGATTGGAGCTTGAACGAGCAGCGGGCTCCATCAACGGCACGGCGGTAGAAACTGTGTGAATGCGGCTCGCTAACATAATGCCGAAAGGAACTCTTCAAACAAAATGTCAATTCAGAACGCACCAGAAATTGCCGTTGCTGATCGCTACAGCGCCGCCGCGAATGATCGTCAGGAATCACTCTGCTGTCCCATCGAATACCGGCCGGAACTGCTCGATGTCATTCCGCCCGAAATCCTCGAACGCGACTATGGTTGTGGCGATCCGTCGCCGTTCGTCAAACCAGGCGATACCGTGCTCGACCTCGGCGCGGGCGGCGGCAAACTTTGTTACATCGCAGCACAGCTTGTCGGTGCTGAAGGTCGTGTGATTGGTGTTGATTGCAACGAAGAAATGTTGGCTTTGGCCCGCAAGTACCGTGCGGAGGTTGCGCGCAGAATCGGCTTCGACATAGTTGAATTTCGCTGCGGCATGATCCAGGATTTGCAGCTTGATCTGGAGTTGCTCG
>CBDUAB010000793.1:0-3085 GCA_965365045.1 uncultured Planctomycetales bacterium | reverse complement strand
TCCATGGCAACGATCTGAGCCTGCAGCTCGGGACGACCGACTTCTTCGACCTTGAGGTTCACACGGCGGACAATGAGGTCCTGCAACTCAGTCTGCAAAAACTCGATCTCCTGCCCTTTCTTGCCGATGATCAAACCCGGGCGCGCCGCGAAGATGACAACTTTGACTTCGTCACGCGTGCGTTCAATTTCAATTCGGTCGATCCCTGCCTGCCGATATTGCGATTTCTTGGGGTGATTTCGAATGAAATTGCGAATCTGATGATCTTCTATCAATAACGCCGCAAAATCCTGCTTCGATGCGTACCAGCGGCTCTTCCAACCGATCATCACACCGGTGCGAAAACCAACGGGATTTACCTTCTGACCCATGACCGCTTTCCTCATTAGTCGCCGACTCTTCGTCGGCGTGTTTCGAAATCAGACTCAGATTTCGTCCAACGTTATGTTAATGTGCGACATGCGTTTGCGAATCACATAAGCCATCCCGCGAGCACGCGGCCGAATCCGCTTGAACATCGGACCACCGTCAACGGATGCCGCCGACACAAACAAGCGATCGGCATCCACGGACCGTCCCTTGTTTTCAGGATTTTCGGCATCACGCGCATTGCCAATCGCGCTCTTCAATACTTTTTCCAACATCCGCGCGCCTCGATGCGGTTGAAACCGCAGGATGTCAAGCGCCTCGTCCGCCAATTTACCTCGGATCATATCCGCCAACGGGCGAACCTTTGTGGCACTGATCCGTGCGTACTTATGTGCTGCGTGATATGCCATAAATCTGATCTCGTAAATGCCTCTAGCCGGTCCGCCTATCGCTTGCCTTTACCGCCGTGCCCACGAAAAGTCCGAGTGGGAGCAAACTCGCCCAACTTGTGCCCCACCATGTCTTCGGTAACGAATACTTTGATATGGTGTTTGCCGTTGTGAACCATAAAGGTCACACCCACAAATTCGGGGACGATCGTACAGGCCCGTGCCCACGTCTTAATCGGTTGGCCCGAGCCGCCCCTTTGTTGGCGCTCCACCTTGATATAGAGCTTGGGGTCAACATACGGCCCTTTTTTCAGCGATCTACTCATAATTCTTGCCAACTACTTACGAGTTCCTAAGCTGTTTCTGTCACTTCTTAAGCTTCAACTGACCATACCGTTTTGATCGACGACGGCGTACGATGGCTGCGTTGGACGGTTTACGTCGCTTGCGGGTTGCGCCGCCTTTGGCGGGCACGCCCGTAGGGCTTACCGGATGACGGCCACCTTTGGTGCGCCCCTCGCCGCCGCCGTGTGGATGGTCCACGGGGTTCATAGCCGTTCCACGTACGTGAGGACGTCGCCCCAACCAACGCTTGCGTCCCGCCTTACCAAGACGAATTGCCATGTGATCGGAATTGCCTACTTTGCCGATTGTTGCTCGGCAGTCGCTCGGGATACGGCGCACCTCACCACTTGGCAAATTAAGCTGTGCCCAGCCCGCCTTGCGTGCCACCAATGTCGCCGAGGCACCGGCACTGCGGCACAGGGCTGCCCCACGTCCCGGCTGGATCTCGATATTGTGGACCGCCATTCCCAGTGGGACCGATTTCAGTGGCATGCAATTGCCAACCGTCGGCGGCGCGTCGGGACCGCTTTGGACTTCCGCTCCAACCTCGAGGCCCTCGGGCGCCACGATGTACCGCTTGTCGCCATCAACATAGTGCAGCAGAGCAACGCGCGCGCTCCGATTTGGATCGTATTGAACTGATGCAACGAGCGCCGGCACACCGTCTTTTTTGCGCAAA
Organism: uncultured Planctomycetales bacterium; assembly: GCA_965365045.1. GTDB lineage: Bacteria > Planctomycetota > Planctomycetia > Pirellulales > Pirellulaceae > CBDUAB01. The sequence goes on along the minus strand of CBDUAB010000793.1, from coordinate 1,303 downwards.
AAGTCGATCACACGGTAACGACGCTTGTGACCTCCACCCCGATGCCGAACGGTAATTTTACCCTGATTGTTCCGTCCACCCGTTTTCCGCAGCGGCTTAAGCAGACTCTTTTCCGGCTTTGCGCCCGGAGTCAAGTCCGCAAAGTCACTAACGGTCGCATTCCGCCGACCGGGTGATGTTGGTTTGTACTTGCGAATACCCATCGCGTTATCCCACTGACTTCAACAAATCAAACAGCACGTCGCTTACCACAAAATGCCGCTTAACATAAAATCATCGCCTAAAAGAAATTAATTCGATCTTCTTCATGTAATGTGATGATTGCCTTCTTCCAATTCTTGGTGCGGCCGTAGCGAAAACGGTGGCGCCGCGGTTTGCCTTTTCGCACCTGCGTGCACACTTTGGTGACGCGCACGTCGAACAGGTCCTCGACGGCACGGCGAATGTCCAATTTATTGGACAACTGATTGACCTCGAACGCGTATTGGTTGTAACGCGTCGAACGATGCATATTCTTTTCGGTCACCAAAGGATGCAAGATCACCTGGTGTGAATCCAACTGCAGCTTGGATTTTGTCGCATCGGTCATGGCTCTGATCCCGTCTCACTGCGAGTTGAACTCGCATCCAATCTAATTCGACGTCTCACTGGTCTCGGCGGATGCGTCGGAATCCACTGCGGCGTCGGAATCCACTGCGGCCTCGGAATCCGCGGCAGCCCTGGATTTCAAAGCCTCCAAAGCATCCCTGGTGAACAACATTTTGCGGGGTGTCAACACGTTGAGTGCATTCAAACCGTCGAGCGGCGACACCGACACGCCCTGAATATTTCGGGCACTTTTATATACGTTTACGTTGTGCTCAGCGACGGCGACGAGGGTTGTCGTTTCCCGCAAGCCCAAGGCCTTCAAAATCGCTGCCATGTCTTTAGTGGCGGGCGCGTCGAAAGCCAACGCATCAATCACGACCACTTCGTCATCGCGAATCTTGGAGGCAATCGCCATGCGTGTGGCCAATTGCACGGCCTTGCGAGGCAAGCGATACGAGTAGTCGCGCGGCCGACGGGCGAAAATATGGCCACCACCGCGTCGCAAGCCGCTCCGTCGCGAACCAGCCCGCGCGTTACCAGTGCCCTTCTGACGATACATTTTGTGTGTCGAACCCGACACCTCCGAACGGGACTTGGTTTTTGCCGAACCCTGGCGCTGATTCGCTTGGTACATCACCACGGCATCGTGCAGCAACTGCCGACTTATCCTGGGCGCGATATCAGCGGGATCGACGTCGACCGTGCCGACTTCACT
>CBDUAB010000792.1:0-3087 GCA_965365045.1 uncultured Planctomycetales bacterium | reverse complement strand
GTTGCCAAGCCCATTAGCGGTGCCCCGTTAAGCAGCGCGATACGCATGGTGTTGGCGAGGTCCCATATCCGTTCGACGCTCGGATGCTCGTCATCTCCCAATTGGTTGACGCCCGGATGCCCGTTGTAGACTTCGAAGAACCGTTCGGAAACGACACGGGCTAGATCTTCGGCTGTAATGGCATAGCCGAAATTGGGATGGTTGAGATGGACGATCATTTCCCGTCCCGTGCGACGCGCCTGGTCTTCGACAGCCCGCAGGTTGGCTTCGATCGCAGCCGCAACGCTGTCACCGCCCAACGGCGAAATCACTTCTTGGACGTTGGTCACGTTCATGTGGACCGGTGCACCGGCTACGCTGTCCGAGATTTCTTCGCCCTGAATCATGATGAATTGCGCGCTGTGTTCCACCAAAGCGCGGAATTCGTTGAGAGGTTTGAGGCGGACTTCGTAGTCGCCCGCTTTTTCGCCGCTGGTTTCCAAAGAGCGGGTTTCCACCCAATGCAATCCGTATCGATCAACGTACTTGTTAACGACGTCCTTGCCGCCGCGGGCGATGATATCGGTGTGCTTCATCCAACGCATTCCTTGGCTTAGCACATTGTGGTCCGAAAGGGCTAGAAAGTTATAGTCGTGGGTGCGGTACCACTCGGCGACCATCTCGGGAAAGTCATTTCCGTCACTCCACAGCGTATGGGTGTGGATGTTGCCGCGCCACCAGCGCAGTTGCGGATTGCGGGGTACCGGTTCGTCCGCGTGGACATCGAATTGGGACGGCAGATTCGTCAGTAGAAAAACGGCGGACAGCAGCAAGTAGAGAATGCGACGGGCAAAGCGTTTGGGTTCAGTGTGTTGCATCATGTGTTTTCTTGCTCGGGACTGCAAAGGCGAACGGGGGCCGTGAGGCCTGCGGTGGCGCTGTCCAGCTATTATCCTGTGCGTCGGCTACGAATGCTAGTAAATCCGACAATGCGTCAGGATCGGTACAATAATGGCATGAAGACCGGTAAGGAACTGCCATCTCAATTGGTTTTTTGCCGCGACCGCCGTATGATGGAAGATGTCCTTCATATCCACGGCGACTTTTCCAAAGGTTTCTGATGGCCGTTAACCGTTCGCGCAAGCATAAGACCGCGGAGTTGTTGTTCTTCACGGCATTCATATTGACGTGGTCGGTCGCGCAAATACTCGGCCGTCCGGGTGGCTCGTGAGGCGTTGGCAGTCGTTGGCTGGATTCAGCCAGTTCGCGATGTGGCACGACGAATTGCGAAATGGAAACACCACAGCCCGCCGCAACTCGGGTCGTCCGACTGTCCGACGAAGATCTGCGACAGCGCGGTACCACTTTGGCGGAATGAGACGGCATGCGACATTGTGTTCAGGAGGATTCGACGTTTCGAACGCATCGGAGTCCTTCTGCCGCGCTTCGTGATCGAGAAGTCACTGCATCAACTTGGCGCCGCTGGTCGAGACTATTTGCAGCCCTTCATCGCCGCAAAACCAGCTTGGGTAAGAGAATACCCACCGTTGAATTGCTCTTCGACCAATAGTTCCCTTTCGGTCAAATCCTGCAACGCGGGCTTGAACTGTTGTAGGTTGGGCCCATAGAAGCACAGCATTTGGCCCGGATTTACCTGAAACTGTTGAAAGGTGCGCATCACACGTTGTTCCAGTTTTGTCAACAAAGCTCTCTCCCGAATACATCTCATTATCGATTGCCGTGTTGAAGAAATTGACTAGTTACTGGTAATTTCATCCGGCGATGGAGACTCCTCGAGCGGTTGTTCAACATCTTCTTTTTTCTTGTTGCGCCGACGTTCTCTCTTTTCCTCGGCTTTTTGCTTTTTTTCCATTTCTCGACGACGTTTGGCGAATGTATTTTGATTTTTAGCCACGTATTTTTTCTCTGTTGTTCAAGGGGTGCGTAGCTGCGTGTGACGCAACATCCGCGAGTTGCGAGTGACTGCTAAGCTAGTAGCAGCCGCCACGGTTTCTTCCATTTATTGACGTTTTGCAAGAACGGTCCGTAGTTTCACCTTTCAATCAGAAAGAAAGAGGCCCAATTTATCAGGCCCACGGACGGATAGGACGAACGCGCGTCGCCCAAGCCGATTGAGTCAGGTAGGAATCGGCGACGAGTACGCATTCGGGGGACCAACCACAATTCATTATAGCGGTTTTGGCCCGGAATTCATATCCGGTTTCGACTTTTGCAGCACGGGCACGCTAGCCCCGTTAAGGACTATCCGGCGGCGAACAGCCATCCATAATCTGATCCAACATACTTAACGGCGTTGTGTCCGTACCCATATGCCGTGATTCGTCACGTTTGCTGTATAACGTCTTTCCACCGCTTTTTACGATCAAATCCGCAGACTTGCTGATTTTATCGCGATTATCGCCCATCTTGGTTCGACAATTCGCTTGCTACGATCCCGCTGATGAAGGTCTCCCATGGCAAAAAAATATTGGTTAATGAAGACGGAACCAACGACTTACTCGATCCAGGATTTGGCCGCCGAAAAGAAGCAAACGACTTATTGGGACGGCGTGCGGAATTATCAGGCACGCAACATGATGCGGGACGACATAAAGCTGGGGGATGAAGTACTCATTTATCATTCCAATGCCGACCCGCCAACCGTTGCTGGAACCGCCGCGATTGTGCGCGAAGGACATCCGGACCACACATCTTGGGATCCAAAAGACAAACATTTTGATCCCAAGTCCACGCAGGATGCTCCTCGCTGGTTCATGGTCGACATCCAGTTGCTGGAGATCTTTCCTAGGCCGATTTCGCTGCCCGAGTTGCGCGAAGTGAAATCGCTGAAAGAAATGGAATTATTGCGTAAGGGCTCACGTCTTTCGGTGCAGCCGGTGCGCAAGAAAGAGTTCGACGCGATCGTGAAACTTGCGCGCAAAAAGTAGTGACGGCGCAGGAAGACTGATGTCAGAAGGGGCTATCCACTTCCCTCCACCGACCCCGCGTCGGTGGCTTGCTGCCTGACCGCTACCGGGCAGCATGGAACCAAAAATCGGTCGAGCAGTTCGGTTTCCATTTGGGCGTCCGCAACCGAGACCGAAATAG
>CBDUAB010000791.1:0-3090 GCA_965365045.1 uncultured Planctomycetales bacterium | reverse complement strand
GACCCGCTTTCGCGTGCGCAAATGGAACGGACGCGCGCCCAAGTCGCACGCCCAAGATGGCCAACTGATTCGCTCCGTGGAAGGTGATTGGATCGCGGGCGAGGTCACGGCAATCAGCCGCGAATCGCAACAAATTACGATTGAAACCAATGAAGGCGAGCAAACGCTTGATCTGAACAACATCGATCAAGTTTCTTTTCCCAATCCGCAACAGGCACCTCCCGATTCGACTAAGCCAAATATCAACGTGGATTATTTGGATGGAAGTCACATTGAGGGCCAGCTTGTGAATGTCACGGACGACGGCATCGTAATTCAACTTGCCGCGTCACCCGATCCGATCAAACTTGGCTGGCACAACATTTTCCAGGTAACTTTTCCCGAACAGGTAACAAAGTCAAGCGACGAAGTAAGGTCACCCGGATTGCTCGAAGTTACCGGCTGTCGCTTACACGGGCGAGTCGTTAGCGCCAACGAAGAAGGTGTCATCCTCTGGGTGCCTGCCAACAGTGAAACCTCGGTGCCGATAAACCTGAGCCGTACGGCGCGTGTGACATTTGAGCCCAGTGACGCCGCCCGGGCCAAGCTCAAGCTGAACGACCAGCTCTATCTCGTCAACGGCGACACGATCCCCTGCCACCTTATCGAAATCGATGAGCAATCGGTTCACGTCCGATTCGCGGACGGCGAGGTCGTGGCGGTTTCGCGTGATGCGTTCAAGGCCATCCACCGCCATCCACCCTCCAGTCACATTTACAACGGATTCGGCAAGGGCGACCGATGGTACGCTAACCGCGTCGCCGACGGCTGCTATGCGTTTGAAAACGGAGCGTTGAATCTCACCCAACCGGTTCTACTCGCGCGTGACGTTGACCTCCCAGATCGTGCCCGCATTAGCTTCGACGCCCGCTGGTCTGGTGACAATGTCATATTGATTGGCTTTGGCGCGGATTCCCCAAAAAACGCGATTCGGCGCAACGCCAACTACAGGTTGACCCAAGAAATGATGGAACAGGAATCCAAGAAAAAACCAGACTACTTTGGCGAATTCATGATCACACGTCAGGGCAAGTCGCTCACTGCGCGAGGTTATACCCGTTCGGCGGGACCGCTCGGGCAAATGTTCTTTGCCAATCAGTTCATGATGAATAGCAGGATGCGGCAGACCGCATCGATGGTCCTCAGTGCAAACGCAACCGCTCATATCGAAGTGCTTATTGATCGAACCCGACGCGAATACGCGATCCTTGCCAACGGCCGCCAACTTTTTCAATGGAAAGACAGCACCAAAGTCGACGGTGACACAATTCACATCGGCGTGCAACAGTTGAACCAAACCGGCCGCAACGCTAAGAAAAAACAAATCGGATCCGTCCAACTGCTCAATTTACGGGTATCCCGTTGGCCCGGCGCGATACCCGATGACAAACTCGAGCGCCTCCTCACGCGACGATTGGGCGCACACCCCAGAGTTACAACGCATGTCTTACGTGCCTTCAACGGTGACAGCCTGCGTGGCCGCTTGGTTTCCGTGCAAGATGACGTCGTCACTTTTGAAGCTCGCTTGGATACATTCAGACTCCCGTTGGATAGAATTGCTGAGATCGTCTCGCTCAACGAAATAACGATTGACAAACATCGGGTCAAGGACGCCTTGTTCCGAATCGCTTTGCAGGGCGGGGGATCGGTCACAATCAAACCGGTTGCAGTAACGGACTCCTTGATGATTGGCGAGTCGCCGCTCATCGGCAAGACCTCCGTTCCTTGGCATCTCGTCTCAGCCTTGGATTTCGGCGGGAAACAGGCCACCCGTGAAAGCGCTTTGGCAAATTGGAAACTGCGCAGCCCACCCCCGCTTCCGAATGCGACGACCCCCGCTGACCAATTACCTTCGCCATTGATCGACAAACCGGCACCGGACATCGAATTAGAAATCTTGGAGGACAAATACGTTCAGCTCGCGGATCTTAAAGGCCAGGTTGTCATGCTGGATTTTTGGGCAACGTGGTGTGGCCCTTGTCTGGCATCGATGCCCACGCTGATGGACATCGCTGCGGAATTCCGTGACCAGGGCGTCGAATTCATTGCGGTCAATCAACAAGAGGATCCCGAAGACGTTCTCGACTTTCTGGCGACACGGGGCTGGGACCTCAAAGTTGCTCTGGACGCCGACGCGCTGATTTCTCGCCGCTATGGCGTGGCCGGAATCCCCTTCACCGTCATCATTGATAAAGAAGGCATCGTCCGCCACGTACACGTCGGCGCCGCGGCAAATCTCGAGCAGACGCTGCGTGCTGAGTTGCAGGAATTACTAACTCCATCAAGAACTGGCAACGTCTCGCCTGCCAATTCCGCCTCAATCGAGCCTACTTGACTTCATGGAGAGACAAAGGAATGCACGGCAATTGAAGATCCTGCTTACGGAGGGCTCGAGTACATCGGCGCGCCAAACACTTTACGCACTAGGACGCTTGGGACACACGATCGACATCTGTGACCCTCAACGGCTCTGCCTTGGCCGCTTCTCTCGCTACGTGCGACGATGGTATCGCTGCCCACTGTTTACAACCGAGCCTTTGGCGTACCTCCGCTTCTTGAACCATCGGCTTCACCACGAACAGTACGACGTCCTTCTACCGGTTCACGATCAGGTGTATCTGCTCGCTCGTGTTCGTGAAATCTTGAGCCAAAGTGTTGGTGTCGCCTTGCCGGAGTTTGAATCATTGGCGCAGGTACAAAGCAAGGCTCAATTCTCCGAACTGTTAGATTCTTTGAGCCTGCCGCAACCATCCACGAAGGTTGTGCGTACCCGCGGCGAACTCGATCAAGTGTCCTGCGAATTCCCTTGTTATGCCAAACTGTCTTACAGTACGGCGGGTTGCGGCGTCTGGCTGGTGGAAAACCGTGCCGAGCTACGTCGACTCAGCAACGAATTGGAGGGCGCCTGGGCCGAAACGGAATTCCCCGAAATGGTGCTGCAAGCCGAAACAAAAGGCTCATACTGCGTCGTGGCGGCCGTTTTTCAACACGGACACCTGTTGGCCGCACATGCTTATCGCACACGACAGACGGGAGTCGGCGGCAGTGCGC
>CBDUAB010000790.1:0-3091 GCA_965365045.1 uncultured Planctomycetales bacterium | reverse complement strand
GGGCCGCTTGGCACCCCGGGCGCAGGAACACACATTAATCACTAGCCCGACGCGCAAGTTTTGAAGTTGCACTAGTGTTTTGTCACAGATTAGTTTTAAGATTAGCCGTTTTGGCGATAGCCACGGTTTCTGTAGATGAACCGTGGCTATCGCCAAAACGGCTAATCTTCTCAACCCTAATTCTCAGCTGTGACAATCCACTAGCACCCGTCCGTGACAAGTGCCAATCGGATTTGAGCTCGAATTCTCAATATCCGTACGGAACGTAGACCGTCGGCTCGTATTCCCTCAACGTGTATTTCGACTGTAGAAATGCCACCAAATCAGTCAGCTGCGCGACCGTCATGGCGTCGTTGTAGACCGGCATCTTCGACACGCCATCGTCTTGAACGTATTCGGCCGAATAGCCACTTGCCATTCGATGCGACGGGTTGATGATCGAAGTAACCAGTTCTCCGTACGTCTTGATGCGCGAAACTTCGCCGCCCAGTTTAATCGACAACTCGGGCTGCCCTTCGGCGGCGGCAAGTTGATCGAGCCCGGCAACTTTGTGACAAGCATGGCATTGCATTTCCACGAACGTGGCTCGTCCTTTCTGAACCTCGCCATCCGGCAAGCTAAAACCTTTTGCCGATTTCGGGCCACCATTACAGCCTAGAAATGGGACAAGAGCGAACAAAATGATTGCAGTCAGTAGCTTTTGCATTTTCTCACCCTTTCGTTTGTTCTATGTGAGCCCTACCCCTATATCATTTATGTGAGCAAATGTCGTGCCGCTCAGAGTGGTTCCATGGCCCTTCGTCCCGAATGAATTGACGGACCGCTAATGTCCAAGATTTGGCGGCGCCTGACGTACGCGAGATGGTTAGCGTCCGAGCCGTTCAAACGTAAACTTTGCTTCTGTAGTAATGCACAGTGCGAATTCGCACGCACTAAGTTAGACGAAAAACGGAATTGGTATTGATGATGCGAAGTGTATTAGCGTTCATCAGCGTCTATTAGCGGTTCAACATAACTCCTGACCGCTAATAGACGCTGATGAACGCTAATTCCGGAGGCGCAAACACCATGAACCGAATAGATTCCGTTTTCTTGCAAATGTTGCTAACGGCGGTCGCCTCGATGACAGCCATTGTCGCAATGATCAGCGCTAAACCGGTCGGGGCGCAGGCAATTCGCAGTGCGGATTTTATTAACGATCCACATTGGGAATCGTATCGCAGTCGCCTTGTACCTGAGGAAGTGCCGATTGTACGCCAGGATTTCGGCTGGAGTTTCAGCAGCAACGCTGACGGCGAAATGCCTGGAGAGATAGGTGGTTGGGTCCAGCGATCGCGCTCGCCGGCACGATATTCATTTCGATTGGCACGGCCACGAACTCTCGATGAGCGCCTCGAAGCCAGCGGCCGACTTGCCGTGACGCGTGACGCGGGTAGTTCCGGAGTGCTCATTGGCTGGTTCAATAGCACGTCGCGCGGTTGGCGTACACCGAACTCGCTCGCCATGCGCGTCGACGGAAATGGTGACAAATACTGGTTGTTTTTTGAATACGGTACACAAAACGGAAAAACCGGCGGCGGTGGTGCATTCGAGGGCGAGCGATATCAAGACACGAAGACAATTCCGTTTCCGGCGGACGGTTCCTCGCACACTTGGCGTCTCGTTTACGAACCGACAGCCAACGGAGGGAACGGTGGTATCACATTTCAAGTGGACGACCGAATCTACGGTTTGCCGGTGCGCGAGTCAGATCGTCGCGATGGCGCGGTCTTTGATCGCTTTGGGATATGGAATCAGGAGACTACTGGCGATGGAATGGAGATGTGGGTTGACGATCTGGTAATCAACGGCCGGCCGGTCGATCTGGAGAGTGATCCTAGTTGGGAGAGCGTTGGCGCGCGGGCGAAGTTCGCGGAGCAGATCGTCCGTCCTTTTCATGACTTCGGCTATTCAACAACAACGCATATCAATGCCCAGCCAGGTGAAGCTGGCGGCGTCATCTGGCGTGACGAACAACCGAGCTATTTTGCCGACAAAGTGGGAAAACTAACGTTGGATCAATCACTGCAGGCTTCAGGCAAGGTCTCTTTTCTGAGTTCTGCGGCGGACAGCGCTGTTTACCTTGGCTGGTTTGACTCGCAAAGTAAACAGCGCAAGCAGCGACCGGAGCATGAGGAACGCCAGCAGAATTACTTGGCCATCCTGCTCGAGGGGCCCAGCCGCGTCGGGCATTATTTTCGTCCCGGATACGCTTCACATACCGGAACCGGATTCAACGCGGATAAAGGTCCGTTGCTTCGCACCGATGGTCGCGTCCACGACTGGTCAATTCATTACGAGCCGGACGCCAATCACCGTCGCGGCGAGATTACTGTGACGCTGGACAATCACGCACAGACGATTCAGCTACGGTCGGATGACCGCGATATCGGCGCCCGATTCGATCGCTTTGGGTTATTCAATCTCCAATCGGGAGGCTGGCACGTCGAGTTGTATATTGACGAACTGCGCTACACGGCAGCCACCGCAAAACGGACCCCGTAGGCTGCGTCCGCGATTGGTTTTAGAACTTGTAAAGAAACAACTTGCGTTACAGTCGTCCCGCCCGCTGCACCACAATTGGGGAGGTAATCGTTTTGCGAGTTCTTAGCTCTTCCGTGGCAACCGATCGCTGGCCAACAATTCCAACAGTTGTTCGTCGACATCGAGTCGCAAATCGTCGTCCGCCAGAGCCGATTGTAATTCTCCTTCGCTGGCCGATTCCAAATTGGACCGAACGAAACGATGGTGACCTGCCAGAGCAAGAACGGTGGAATCGCGTTGCAGCTCGGTTACGCCGCCATCTTGTTCATAAGAGCCATGCGGATCTAGATTGACGTACAGAGCATCCGCCAGGGTTGGTTCAACAGTCGTCGGTTGGACAGATGTGTTCGCCAAGGTTGTTGGTGCGACCAGAACCGATGCTGCTAGAGCCGATTTGGGAGCTCTGGCGGCAGCGAGATTATCCAGATGGTTGATGACCATCAAGGCATCCAGCGGGGAAACATATCCGTCGGCATTGACGTCGACATAAGATGTCGCGGTCGCAGGA
>CBDUAB010000789.1:0-3098 GCA_965365045.1 uncultured Planctomycetales bacterium | reverse complement strand
CGAGCCACATCAAATACATCCAAAACATGAACAACGGAATCAAACCTAATGAGCCGTACAAATGGCTGATAGAAAACGCATTCGACAAATACGCGCCGAAGAAACGTTTGCCGATTTCCAATAGAACCGACGAGGCAAATGCCCCGACCAGCGCCGGCTGAATGCCCACGGTCGTGTTTGGAATCAATTTGTAAACAGCAAATAGCAACATCCAGCCAAAGAACACGCTCCATACGATTCCGCCAATCGCAATCCACGTGCCGAAAAACTCGAACCGCTCCGTTAACGTGCCGTGGATATACCATGTGATTCCGACCGCGACCGGGCTGATCGTCAATACGAACCAATAAAGCGGAACACGCCTTGACCACGGTCGGCCTTCGGGAGCGCGATAGACGGAATTGAAACTGTTTTCGATTGTTACCATCAGGCTAATTGCGGCATAGATGATCAGCGCGAATCCAATCCAGCCGACGGCCGCCAGATTGACATCGGTTGCTTCGCGCACGAGATCTTCGAGCCATTGTGCCAGACTGATCGTGGCGGCGGCCGACGGTGTGACGTCCGTGGGCGGAACGAGGTGCACGTCCGCCAATTGTGCTCCCTCTATAATGCTATGTACGAGTTGCAGAAACGCATCGGTTCCACTGATGGCTCTGACCGCGATCGTCGCCACGACCAATACCGGAAGCAATGCGAAGATCGTACGAAACGCCAGCGCGGCCGCCATCTGAGGCGCACGATCATTTTGCAATTGTTTGCCGCCATGTCTCATTAAGTCGTAGGCAAAACGTACGGTACGCTGCCAGCGACCGAGCTCGTCACGCGGTTCTGTGATTACCCGCCGGATCCAGACCATGCTGGAATGTATGAATTCGCGAATCACATTGACGCTCCCGGCGTAAAAAACCATAACGAGAGGACTCGAACAAGAACTCGAAATCCTCGCGTTTTCCACTTAAGTCTACGATCGATGCGATCGTCGAAAACATAGGCAAAATGCAAATAGGTACAATAGCGATCCGCTTGATGGTTCGGCGATCGTCGCCGTAGAACTCACTCCTTCGTCAAACAACAGATTGAAGTCCGAACCGTCAACCACAGTGTCCGCGTTGAGGTTGCCGGAACACCATCCGGATGTTTCAGTAAAAAGATTGCGCATTACGACTTCCAGGTCGAGTCCATCAACCGATCCATCGAGATTGACGTCGCCAATCGGATACGGGCTTCCCATATTCTGCTCTCCGGCAGCCACCAACCATTGACTGCGATCCGCGAGATTGACGTCGCCGTTGCTGTCAAGGTCGAAGCGTATCGAGTTCACTCCCACGGCGATCGACGTCGTCAACATGTCTAAGTCGCGACAGTTGACCTCGCCATCGATATTGATGTCGATACCGGATACCCACTGCTCAATTGTTGACAATTCTTCAGCCCAATAATCCGGCAACCGATCCCATGGATTCGGCAGCGTATCATCCGTAATGTACAGGCCACCGGCGTTACGACTAACGGCAGTTTCGATATCCGATCGCATGGCTTCCGCGCTCGGCTCGGAATGAACCAAATGGATAAATCGATCACTGCCATGATCGGATACCCACGCTGAGGGCGAAAACGCTTCGTAGCGACTTCCTACGTCCTCGGTGACAATCAAGCGATCAGCGACGGGTCGCGATAGAAACGATTCGGTTGTATTCGTACCAGGATTACCCATGACTTCCCAGTTTGCATCAACTGATTTGATATGGCTGTAAACCTGGCCATAATAGTTCAGCACGGCCTGTGCCCCGAGATTGTTCATTTCGTCGATAAAAATGCCGTCGATTTCATAGAAGTCTTGGTACGCATTGATATCAGCGAAAACATCGGCCAATGATCGGCTGCCGAATCCCGTCGGAACGTAACCAATCACGCGTCCACCCGCGGTACGCAGTTGGCTGACGGCGGCAACGTAGTTCGTGTCACGCGAACTTCCCGGACCGCTGGCGGGATTGAGAATCGCTGTTACGGGGACACGGTCGGCCGCGGCGGTTAGCTCGGACCAAGGACTTCCTTGTGGAGAAGGATAAAAATAAGCCGGCACGACGACTTCTAGATTGTCAGCGGAGGCCACGAACGAGAAAATCAGGATAGTCGCGACCCACACCGCGCAGCGTACGCCGCGGATGTGTCGTCTTTTCTGACGGCTGATATGCCCGTGACACGGCATGACGCGTACGCCTGTTGGGTGGATTCGGAACAACACGGGTGCCAACAGCAAATGATACACAAAAGCATGTGTGGGGGCTCGGAATGAAACTACAAGAAAAGAAAGTAGGCGTTTTCATGTCAAGATCAAGGCGGATTGGCCGGCGCGTGAATGCGACGAGTCTATTGCTCGCGTCCTTATGGTTTGTGTTTGGTGGCACGCTGTTCGCTGATTCCATCGAACAACAGGCCAACGGTGTTGCCTCCGGAGCAATCAACGTGGTTGCCGGTGACAGCGACCGCAGTGACTGGGCGAACATCCCCGCTTACATGCCGGACCCAGACGAAGATGCGGGTCCAGAAATTGACTATACGGGTGTGCAAATCGCCAATGATGCGACCAACCTCTATTTTCGCTTCACATTGTTCGATATCACTCCGGAAACGCCTGAGTTTTTTGGCTTTCGCCACAACGTGTTTCTCGATGTTGATCGTGATCGCGAAACTGGCTTTTACGGTGGCGGCAACTTCTTGGCGGTGGGCGCGGATTTTTTGTTGCAAGGGCCGACTCTTTATCAGTTCATAGGCGCCGGACCAGAGGATTGGCTCTGGGGCGAAGTGCAAACGAACCCCTGGGATGATTCACCTCCCACGGATGTGGAAACGTTTGTGCCGCTTGAGATGATCGGATTTCCACCGGAGTTTGATTTCGTGATCAACGGTGCCAATTCAGATTTTGCAACCGAAGACTTTTATCCGGACTTCAGTAGCGGTGGAGAATTGGGGGATTACTTCACGTACGAACTTGGAGAAGCTCCCAATGCGCAAGGCGATTTCAATGGCGACGGCGACTACACGTGTGAGGATGTGGACGCCTTGGTTGGTGAAATCATCGCCGGTACGAATCT
>CBDUAB010000788.1:0-3099 GCA_965365045.1 uncultured Planctomycetales bacterium | reverse complement strand
ATACGTCCGACGGCAGTCTGCCGCCACCGTTCGTTGCCCAACAAAGTCGTCCATCGTTGATTGAGAAACTCGTATCATATGGGTTCACTCCTACATTAAGTTTCCAGCTGACTCAGCAGATGGTCGCGTGCCAATTGACGTATCCAAAGCGGCTGCGCTGGCTACGGAGTTCAAGTAATAGTCCACGACATCTTGAATGCTGTCCCGCAATGTTCGTCGTGGTTCAAAACCCACCGATCGAAGCGCGGCAATGTCTCCAACGTGGCGAGGAACGTCGATCGTCCTCGTCGGACCCTGTTGGACGCTTACGTATTGGCCGATCTGTGCCGCGGAAAGCACCCAATCGAGGATCTGGCCAATTCTTGTTTCACATCCGCTGGCGACATTGTAGATACAACCGGGATTACCGCTTTGGCACAGCGCGATGATTGCGTCCGCCACATCCCGTACATCAATGAAGTCACGCGTCGTGTCAAGGTTTTCGACAGTTATCTCAGCTGGTGCCTTTTGCATGCGGATCATCGCAGCTTGACTTGCGTACTTGCCACAAACATGTCGCTCATCTTGTCCAGGGCCGACAACGTTGAAGATGCGGGCCCATATAATTGGGATACTGTGCGTGCGTGCCAATATTCTCGAAAAGTCTTCTGCCGCAAGCTTGCTTGAGGAATAGATGTCCAGTGGCCGGCAGCTCATGCACTCGTGCAACGGCAACTCGTTGTTCGGAGGGATACCGTATACGCCTCCGGACGAGGCCATGATAATTCGTTGGCAGTCGATATTTTCTCGACCAACGGCTTCCATGAGATTAACCGTACCTTCGACGTTGATACGGACGAGTTGCTGGGGGTCGTCTCCGCGCAGTCCAGACGCCAGATGTATAATCCATTCCGGTCGAAAGGCACTGAGTGACTTGGAAACATCGGCAAAACAACTTAGGTCGATTGATTCGTACTGGTATTGAGGTGAGTTCAAAAGTGTTATTAGTTCTCGTTTCAGAGGAGCTCTGAGACGATGGGATGCCCAGCCAACGGAATGCGTGAACGTGTCCTTGGCCAGCGGAGAACGCCCGATCCCGAGCACACAACGCTTGCTGTCTCCCGCGAGCAGCGCGGCGACAACGTATCGGCCGATAAATCCTTGGGCGCCCGTCACCAAGATGCGTTTCATGGTTGCAGCTCCATTTGGCGAATGGTTTTTACAAGTCCCTCCGGCAACGCGATCCTTGGGGACCAACCGAGCGAATCTGCGGCCGCACGTCGGTTGGCGATCAATGAATAGATCTCACTATTGGGTGGCCGTTGTCGGTCCACGACTTCGACGACGTCAAGGTTTCTGCCGACGATTTTCAGCACCGCGCGGGCAAGTTCGGACACACTTGTACCAATTGAAGTTCCGATGTTGCAAACCGTCAGCCCGGTTGTGTCCCGTCCTGCGGCGAGCACGATAGCGTGTGCCAGGTCATCGACATAACAATAATCACGTACAGGACTTAAGTTTTGCAATCTAATTACATCGTTGTCCAAGTTTGCGATCTGACGCAGAATGGTCGCCAGTAATGAATGCCGTGATTGCCCCGGACCGTAAACAGAAAATGGTCTCAAGATATAAGTGTTGATCTGGTGCGCGCGACATAACGCTTCGACAACTTTTTCGGCGGCGATTTTCGCCGCGGCATACGGCGAACGTGCCTCGAGTCGATGATCCTCTCTTACCGGACAGGCTTGAGGACGTCCATAGACTTCCGCCGAGGAAATGTAAACGAATCGGCGAATCCCCATGTGGTGAACGGATTGAATCACCGATGCTGTTCCTTGCGCATGAATTCGCAAGTAGTCGGCGGGACGTTTAAAGGAATCTGCGACGGATGCCGGTCCGGCGAGGTGAACGACCACGCCCGCATCCACGAATACTTCAGACAACGCTCCGACGTTGTTTATGTCAGCTGACACGGATTCAACATCCGCAGGCAGATGTCCCTTTCGCTCTTCGGGAGGGCCGACTAACGCTCGGACTTGTTTTCCGGCAGCAAGGCACGCCTCGACCACACGTCGACCAATGAACCCATCCGCACCCGTTATCGCGATTGTTCTAATGCTCACATCCAAAACTCGATGGCAAAGATCATTCGAACCTCATGGACTCGGTGATTCGACAGAAGGCAATACACCCCATTCCCCAGTGAGCACTTGTGGATGACATATCCAATTCAAGAGATTGCAACGTTTAAAGAAGAGTTTCTTGGATGGCATAGAATTACCCATTCATCTGAAGGGAACGAGGACGAAGGACGATCGGCCCAAGTTCACGGCTAACAGACACTTCCCCAGCATAGCGGCTGGCTAGTCCGTGTTCAAGAAAATACGTGGCCGTGACGGTATGCGCGTCGAAATGTCGAGGGCTAACGTCGCCTTCGCGGAGGCGACTGAACAGAAACTGCGAAAGTCGAGCTAGGAAAAAGTCCAGAAAACTCTTCTCGAACGTCTTGCATTCGCTGTTTTTCAAAAATTACAATGGGCGCCACTTACGGCACATCGCATGTGCTGACCCGGAATGTGCAGGTTGTATGACACAAGGTTAATGCGATGACTGGCGATCCGACCGACTGGTTTGTGTTACACAACAAGGAGCATGTTCGATTCCACAAGGACGTTGTGATCAAATCGGGCCCCGTCGAGCAGCTGCGGATCGAAGTGGCCAAGATGCAGCGAGCGCACGCAATTGCGCAGGATTGTGGCCTATTTCAGGTACCTCAAGTAAGAGATTTTGATGAAACGAAAGGTCAGGTTGTGATGGAGCGAATTCCTGACATTAGTAGAATAACCGACAGACTTGCCTTCATTCGCGGTAGCGAACCTTTGGTTTCGCGTGTCGGGCAATGCCTGGCCGTGATCCATCAGAACCTACGCTTACCGCAGGAGATGAAGTATGAAGTCACGTCGTATCTTGCGGGCCCCGAACCGCATGTTTTTTTTCACGGCGATTTCGGTCTCGATAACATTTGCTTGTCGCGTCAGGACACACTGGTGATTCTTGACTGGCAAACTTCGCAACTGCATGGAGGGTACGGCACCTACGGATCATGTTACTTTGACATGA
>CBDUAB010000787.1:0-3100 GCA_965365045.1 uncultured Planctomycetales bacterium | reverse complement strand
AACCTGATTCACCCATGAGGCAAGCTCACGGGGGTCTTAGTCACGAACTCAAACATTCGAAGTAGCAATGCCGTCGCACTCAACCGTTCAATAAATCGCGAATCTCCGTGAGGAGTTGGACTTCTGTTGATGGGGCCGCGGGCGGTTCGGAGGCTTTCTCGGCTTCGAAACGCTTCTTAGCCGTATTGAATGCTTTGACCACCAAGAGAATTGCGAAGGCAATGATGGTTAGCTGGAAAACGTTGTCGAGGAAACGGCCCCACGACATATAGACGGCCGTTTCGCCGTCGCCTTGAAGCAACATCCTGTAGCGGTCAACGTCCGCACCGCCAGTGAAGATCCCGATTATTGGTTTGACGATGTCTTCGACGAGTGACGTCACGACGTTGCCAAAAGCAACGCCAATCACAATCCCCACGGCCATATCGACAGCGCTGCCTCGCATGGCAAACTCTTTGAATTCTTTTATGATTCCCATTTGTCCGCAGCTCCTTTCTTTCTAATGAACGCAAAGATTCATCTTCCTTAACATCTACGGAAGGGTCGTCGATCCTCTCTATAGAAGGAATGACGGACGATCACGCATCATCGGGTGCGATACGCGAGATGATCTTGGCACCGACCGCATCCCCCCAAACATTAACGACGGTGCGGCACATGTCCAACAACCGGTCAATTCCGAGAATCAGGCCGACGGATGAAAGCGGCAACGCTTTGTCGGCGCCGAGCGACGCATTCACGGCTTCGACGACGATCACCATGGTAAACAGGCCGGCCGACGGGATACCCGCCGCGCCGACAGCAGCCAGGGTCGCCGTAATCACGATGATAGCCAGTTCCGTACCACCTAATGGAATTCCGTAAGCTTGAAACAAAAAGACCACCGCGACCGCTTCGTAGAGCGCGGTGCCATCCATGTTAATCGTCGCACCGAGCGGTAATACAAATCGCGAAGCACGTTTGCTGCAGCCGCCGAGCGTTTCGGCCGTTTCGATCGTCACGGGTAGCGTGGCGCTGGATGAGTCGGTGCCAAGCGCTGTCAACAACGGAGTACGCATCTGCTTGAGAAAACGAAACGGCTGAGTGCGTCCAACGATCGCCAGCAGTGTTGGCAACACAACCAAACCATGAATCGCGAGGCCCGCCAACACGGTCAAGACGTAGTAAAACAGCGGGCCGCGTAATTGTGCCAGTCCGATTCTAGCTACGCTCCATGCCATCAGGGCAAACACACCGACAGGCGCCAGCCACAGAATCCAACTCACCAACAGCATGATCGCGGCAAACAGCGAATGAAAAAAATCCAACACCGGTTTGCCCTGTGCGCCAATCACTGTCAGGACAATGCCGAGCAGCAGGCTCGACGTGATGACTGGTAGCAGCTTTCCTTCGGCCGCCGCATTGATCGGATTCGTGGGGATGATCTGATTCGTAATATTGCGGACCGCCGTCCACAGCCCGGAACCGCTGGCGCTCTCGACGCGCTGGCGCGCGGCGGTATCGGTGCCTTCAAATCTAGCTTGTTCGGTTTCTCGAAATGCCTTTTCTATGTCTTTGCCAGGTTCGATTGTCGTGACAAGCATAACGCCGAGAACAACCGCCATCACCATCGTAGCGAAGTAGTAGGATATCGTGGCCAGGCCGACAAAACCAAGTTTCGATGGATCGCCGATCGACGAAACACCAACAATGACGCTTGATGCCACCAGCGGCACCAGCACCATTTTGAGCAAGTTCATGAAGAACGTGCTGCCTACGAACTCGAAAGTTTGCAAATACGTGGTTGGAACTTCGCCGCCGTAATACCGAAAAAGAAACTCGCCGACGACCACACCGGCGATCAAACCAACGACGATCCACAGGGTCAGATACAACGTGCCCGCGTGGGTTGCGTTGTTGCCAGTCGGATTCGGTGCGTTTTGCGAATCGATCATTGTGTTGCTATTCTAGAACACATCAACGACGCTGCCAGGTATCGACGACCTCGCCGGTGACTAATATACACTCATACGTTAGGCTATCGGGGCGAAAAGTGATCCGTTGCAGGTGGTGTCCGCGATCCGCCATGCCGGGCGGTTGCAGAAACCAGCGGTCGAGCTTCGGTTGACGCTGGCCGACAGCCAAACCTCCTTCGCCAATGTACACAACACCGGTTTCGTCGCGCCGGTTGTTCCGTATCGGGACGGTGCGCTTGATCACGTGACCGTCGCCTTCGCAGGCCATATCCAGGTTGAATTCGTCAAACATCGGCACCCAATGTGCAAGAACACCACTGGGAAATCTCACGGCCGGGTACGCTGGCCGGTGGTATTGCGCCAGCAGCCAACGATGTTGCGGCCGATAGGAAGCAAGCTGACGGCGTAACCAGACGGATTGTTCACCCGCGATGCTGGCCTCGGTATTGAGCGTAAGCAGGGCAGCTAACGGCCCAAGATCAGAGACAAAGTAATTACCGTCCGTCGGTTCAAAGTCAAACACTTCTCCGTAGAGAAGACCACGATCATGATTTCCACGCGCGGGCACCAAAGCCAACAAGCGACCATCAGCCGTTGTCGTCAACTCATGATCGGTCAGCCAGCGACGCCAATCCTCAAAACTGACGCCTGTCTTGACATAGTCACCCACATGGGCGAGCGCCAGAATCTCATCCGCCGGATCATCCGACTGGGCTCCTTGCGAACAAAGCTCGGCGATCATCTTGTTCATGGCCCGACGCTTGGTCTGATTTCCTCGCGAATCGCCGCCGAACAGCAAGCTAAAGGCACGATCCGATCGTGGTGCCGTGACAAAAAAGAACGGTCGCGAAATCTCCTGATCGCTAACCAACCGCACATCATAAGCGGTTGCGGGCGTCAGGTTTTCTAGCAAAGCGTGATGAAAGTACGTGGGGTTGTCACGCGGACTGCGCCCGAATCGACCATTTTGATGGCAGGTGAACTCGGTGGTTTCATCGGCATGGCCCGTAGCGCCAACACGCCGTTTACGCAAGCGCACCAAGTGAGTTTTGCCACGGAACGATGTGCTCCAGGAAATCGTTGCCGTCGTGGCGGGATCGTCTTTCCAGATCAATCGGGCGTGAAATGGTTCAGCGTCGCCCGCC
>CBDUAB010000786.1:0-3107 GCA_965365045.1 uncultured Planctomycetales bacterium | reverse complement strand
TAGCTATCAACCTGATTCACCCGCAGCACAAGGCCGCGGGGGTCTAAATCAAACAATCGAATTAGGCATTAGTCATTCACGTTACACGTCCCGGAATTGGGAAACGGCACAGTCTGTACCATCGTTGCAAACCGAGTAATCGACAAAGTCACCGCAGTTCATGTAGCTTTTATCGGGCGACAAGACAGCGAGAATTGCTAGCGACACGAAGACGATCCGTTGTCTCGACCGCTAGCTGCTGAGATCGGCCATATTCGGCAAATTGCCGTCTGTGCCAAACGGTACTTCGCGCAAGTCCGTTAACTGTCGCAGCTCAGGCCTTTGGCCTATGTCGGTCAGATAGGCTTCTGAGCATTCGACTTCCGCGAGTTCCAAAGTGTTTCGAATCCACATCACGCGGGCATCGGCCGGCTCGGTCATACCGATCGTTGCCAGCGCCGCGGCGAGCAGTTTTCGATCGGTATCGTAATGAACGGGAATCATGGCACCGGCGACGTTTCCCGAAGTGACACCGTTCACAAACGTCGCGTGAGGATCCATCGCTTCCACGAGCTTGGTATGACAAAACTCGACAAGTCCCAGGCCGATGGCGTTGCCGTGTGATTGCGGCGTGAGCCCACGAATGATAATCCGCAGAATCTTGGGCGTTTCATCCGGCCCGGCAACGTGATAGCGATGCTTGCGACCGACGATATTTGTATCCATACCCGTGCCGCTGATGTTCTTGCCAAACTCGTCAATGATCAGCACATCACAGGCATCGAATGGTAGCTTGGCCATCGATTCCCGCGCCATGGCGAGCAACTCGGGCTCTCGCCGCAGAAGCTGGTCTGGTGACACCGACTCAATATGCGCCGTTTCATCGTAGGCGTTTTCCACAATCGCCAAACCAGCCAGGATCTTGCAACTGGAAAGCACTTGCGGAGCAACGTCCGAAATGATGTGGTCAAAACCGAGTGTCTTGGCAGCACGGTGGTAGACTTGGGCGCCGTTGAATTTACCCAAACCGATCAACAGCATCTTGGCCAAACCACTCTGATAGCGGCCGGTGAAATCCGTATGCGGCTTAACGCGACCACAAACAAGCACATGGTCGGCTTCGTGGGCGTAACGGTCAAAGTGAATCGGAAACCCGGCCGTCGCCTGAGTGACGATGACGGTTTCCATCGAAGCCCGTATTGGGCATCCAACGGCCTCCGCGGTGATGCCGTAGCCAGCCAATACATCTTTCTGTCCTTCGGCTGTCGCACCTCCATGGCTGCCCATCGCCGGTATTAGAAAAGGCTCCGCACCCAGTTCACGCAGGAATCCGGCAACCGAGCGTAAGATCGTCACGATGTTAGAGATGCCGCGACTGCCGGCCGTTATTGCCACGGTTTGGCCTGGATGTACGCGCTGCGGAACACCAGCCCGCTGCAGCTCGGCGCTCACCGTCGAGGGTATATCGTCAACCGACTGTACATCAAATTGCTGGCGCAAGCGAAAGATGCGTGGAAAGTCATTCATTACATGGATCTTAAGCGCTTGCCGCTAGCAACACTAGTCGCCTGTGAACTGGTATTTACGGCTGGCCAGCGAATGGAGTACACGCCGTATGGGAATCTACGTACGGGGCGTTTCGCGGGATTGATGAAGCATGGAAAGTCGCAATTTTGTTGTCTGGCCTCGCCGTCGCCGACGATGGTTTTTTTTGTCGATGATGGTAGTTTTGTTGCTGGTGGTCATCGCTTCTGGACCGGCGATCGTCACCAAAACGAGTCTTCTCGACCGGGCAATATCCTGGGCGGTGCCATCACTTGATGGCAGATTGGTACATGGTAAGGTACGCGCATCGTGGTTTTCACCGATCGAAGTTCAAAACATCACCGTTTTGGATCTCGACGACCAGGTTTTTCTGTCGGCCGAACGGGTTGCGACCGAGCATTCTTTGCTGCGTTTGATAACGAGTCGCCAGCAGCTAGGGCTTATCCGCATCGTGTCACCTCAGTGTATGCTGCGGCTCACCGAAACCGGTAGCAATCTCGAGGATTTCCTAGCGGCGCTTGGTGCTGGTGAGGACGACGATTCGAATAGCAACTCATCAACCGAATTCCGTTTGCAAATCGACAACGGGCTTATTACCGTCAACGACGAAGTCAGCAACAGCAGTTGGCAGTTTTCGCAACTGATGTTGAATTGCGACGTGCCCGCAAGGCGTACGCAACCTCTCTCAGGCGCGGTGAGCGCCAATTTGGTGAACGGAAGTGCAACCGGTAGATTGTCTGGCCATTTTCAGATCACACTCCCCCGGGACGGTGAGCTGGGTGGTAATCCACCCGAAAGCCATTCCGTTCCGTCCTTTGGTGCGGGGCACCTCCAATTGGAAGCAGACCAATTCCCGCTCGACATTCTGAACGTCGTGCTTCGACGCCGCCAAACACAAGGCCACGTCACAGGTCACTGCCAAGCCACGCTTGATTGCGATTGGGACCACGCGAATGGTCAGATCACTGCGTCGGTCAAGGGCAACATCCAGGCAACGGATTCACAGGTCTCGTTGCCGGATTACTTTGGCACGGATCAAATTGTATTGGCAAGTGCCAGCGTAATCCTCGACGGTGGCATCGAAAACAATGTTGTCACTGTCCATTCGCTGAACCTGACAACCGATCACGGCAGTGTCCATTTTTCCGGCGCCGCTCCAATGGCTGAAATCACCGGAGCGGATTTGGTTGCCACGTTGTTGAGTTCACAAACGCAAAATCACTACGAGCTGTCGGGACAATTGGACCTGGCTGGATTGTTCGCGGTCTTGCCGTCGACGCTGCGCGTTCGTGATGGCACATCGGTTACCAGTGGCGATC
This sequence comes from uncultured Planctomycetales bacterium, assembly GCA_965365045.1. Lineage (GTDB taxonomy): Bacteria > Planctomycetota > Planctomycetia > Pirellulales > Pirellulaceae > CBDUAB01. Next base: position 264 of record CBDUAB010000786.1, on the reverse strand, counting down.
TGCTGTTTAACATCACAAGTGATTTGCAAGCCGACAAACGTCAGCTGCAAGGCACGCTCGATGCTAAAAACCTGGCTGCCATACGAAACGGCCAAGTGCTCCAATGGCAGCAACCCGTACGTATCAATTTCGCTGGCGTAGCGACCGATCGAGGACTCGTCATCGAGCAAGCTCGCTGCGACTCCGACTTTCTCACGGTCCAAGCCACCGGACAGCTCGACCAAGGAAGCCTGCACGCCACCGCCGATTTGAGTCACCTTGGCG
>CBDUAB010000785.1:0-3108 GCA_965365045.1 uncultured Planctomycetales bacterium | reverse complement strand
GACATGCGGAACGGCTATACGACGGTCTACCTGCGAAACACGTTCTCGCTTGACGAAATACCTCCGGCGTTTTTGCTGCGTGTCTACGTCGATGATGGCGCGATCGTTTGGATCAACGGCCAAGAAATGACACGCCTCTCGGTTTCGCCTGGACACCAAGCATTCGACGCAACGGCCGGTAACCACGAAGCGGTATGGGAAGAATTCTTGATCACGAACACCGGCGCACTCCAAGTCGGTGAGAACACGATCGCGGTCCACGCGTTGAACGCCACGCGCGGAAGCAGCGACATGTCGATTGACGTCGAAGTCATCATCCCAGCCGCGTCGTCGGTCGCTGGGACACCGACTCCGAACGCACGGAACTCGGTGTTTAGCATCAACGCGGCACCCCAAATGCGCCGCGTTGACCATTCGCCAAACCAGCCGACCGGTGGTGAGGATGTCACGATCACCGTCAAAGTCACCGATCCGGACGGTGTGGAAGACGTACAACTCGAGTATCAACTGGTAGACCCAGGTAACTATGTTCGCCTGACCGACGCCGAATATCAGACGGCTTGGACCAGCGTCGCCATGGTTGATGATGGTACGGGTGGTGATCAAATCGCCGGGGATGACATTTATACGGTCGTGTTGCCCGCTTCGTTGCAGACGCATCGAAGCTTGGTGCGGTATCGCGTCTTGGCCACGGACCGTCTGGACGCCAGCATTACCGGCCCCTACAGCGACGACCCACAACCGAACTTTGCATATTTTGTTTACGACGGAATTCCCGCCTGGACCGGCGCGGACCGCCCCGGCGTCACCGAGCCGGTTACGTACGGCACGGATGTCACGAATTCCCTTCCGGCCTTTCATTTGATTTCGCGCGAGTCGGATGTGTTGGCGAGCAATTACAATACTTCGTTCAACACCAGGGAGTTTCGCTTTTCCGGCACACTGATTGTCGGTGACGAAATCTACGATCACGTGCGGTATCGAATTCGCGGCCAAAACTCGACGTACGTGAGCGGCAAAAACAAATGGAAGCTTCGCTTTAACCGCGGGCACTACTTCCAAGGCTACGACGAGTACGGCAAGGCGTGGCCCGAAAAACTCCGCACGCTGAACCTTGGTACCAATGCTTCGCCGTGGGCGCCGGCCAACCGTGGATTGGCGGGTTTGGACGAAGCGATCGCCTTCAAGCTGTTCGCCCAAGTCGGCGTCGCGTCGGCCAATATCGTGCCGTTTCAGTTGCGTGTGATTGACAGCGCCGAAGAAGCCTCGGCCACCAATCAATACGAAGGCGACCTATGGGGGCTGTACCTGGCCTTTGAGAATCCGGAGAAGCAATTCCTCAACGCTCACGGCTTGCCCGACGGCAACCTCTTTCGCATGCAAGGCGGCGGAACGGAGCTGGAAAGCCATGGTTTTGGTTTACCTGGAGACCTGTCGGATGTCAACACATTCACCGGCAGCGCCGGCTACAACCGCAGTCCTTCGCAACCTGTCGAGTGGTGGCGTGAAAATGTCGATCTGGAAGGCTACTACAGTTTTCGCAGCGTCATGGAAGCGGTCAATCACAACGATATCCGCGACCGCGAGAACATGCTGTTGTACTTCAATCCGGAGACGGGCAAGTGGTCGATGCTGCCGTGGGACGTCGACTTGCTGTACGAAGAGTTTGACCGCTGGGGACCCGATGGCGTGCAAAACGCGTCGCCCATCGAGAAGTTTCGCAGGTCGCTCGTGCACGACGAAATCAACATTGAGTTTCAAAACCGCTCGCGCGAATTGCAGGACTTACTGCTGAACAACGACCAGGGTTGGGCCTTTATCGAAGAATACGCCCGCTATGTCGAACCGTTGGCCGCCATCGACCGTGCAATGTGGGATTACAACCCGCGCGCCAGCTCGTCGCCTGCCAATCGCCAGCACCAGGGGGCGTTCTACAACGAAGTTTACGTCTACCCGGCTGGCAACGGCGCCGCCGGTGAAGTGCGCCGCGCGATCAGCCCAGTTGGCTTTGAAGGCATGGTGAATTGGGTGAAGGAATTCATCTCGCTGGACGGTTTTGGCGGCGGGCAACTAGCCGTTCTCAATGCGGATGATGACATTCCCGAGACGCCGACGATCACGTTCGGCGGCGCGGCTGGCTTTGCCGCCGATGACCTGCGGTTCACGACCAGTGCTTTCGCCGACCCGCAGGGCAACAATACCTTCACCGCAATCGAATGGCGATTGGGCGAAGTCAGCGATCCCGACGCGCCGAGCTTTGACGCGGACAAGCGTCCTAACTACGAAGTCGACGCGGTCTGGCGGAGCGGCCCGCTGTCCGACTTTGCCAGCGAAATCACCATTCCCGGCAGTGCGGTCGAACCGGGACACGCCTATCGGGCGCGCGTTCGAATGCAAGATTCCACTGGGCGCTGGAGCCACTGGTCCGCTCCGATTCAGTTTATCGCAACCACGCCCGGAACAAGTGACCTGCAACGGTACCTTCGTATCTCGGAACTCAACTACAATCCCGCCGGCAGCGACGACAGCGAATTCATTGAATTAACAAACGTCAGCTCGGGGGCCAATGCGAGGACACTTGACTTGAGCGGCGCGGCGATCACGTCCGGCCCGAGCGAGCCATTCCTGTTTGCGAACGGAACGTCGTTGGAACCGGGCGAATATGTCCTGGTCGTCAAAGATCCATCTGCTTTTGCTGCCGCGTACCCCGCCAACGTAACACCCATCGTCGGCGAGTACGCGGGCAGTCTTTCGAACAGCGGCGAGCTGGTGGAGTTGGTGGACGCCAACGGCGGCATCGTGATGACCATCGATTACGAGGACGGCGGACTCTGGCCAGAAAGTGCCGATGGCGTCGGTGCCAGCCTAGAACTTACTGATCCGAACACGACACTAAGTAGTCAACTTGGCAAACACTATAGTTGGCGGGGCAGCACAAACCCGGGTGGAACTCCCGGTGCCGACAACTCGTCGAGCATCGGAATCGTCGTGAATGAAGTCTTGAGCCATACCGACCCGCCGGTCGCCGCCACCGACTCGATCGAATTGCTGAACGCAACCATCGAAACGATCGACATTAGCGGCTGGTTCCTCAGCGATTCGTCGGCG
>CBDUAB010000784.1:0-3108 GCA_965365045.1 uncultured Planctomycetales bacterium | reverse complement strand
CAAAAGTCGGTACAGCGTGAGCTGGGACTCGAATACCCGCCCGAGCCCGACGACGTATCAGATGCCCTTGCGATCGCCCTCTGCCACTCCTACCTATCGCGAAACGCTCAGAACCTATTGTGATTACGAAAATTACAGGACAGATTGTGTCCGTCGAGCACGAAATGCTTACGCTTGCAATCGACGCGTTTGAATACACCATTTTGATTCCCGAATTCACCCGGCGGCAACTTCAAGACCGTCGAGGTGAATCAGTGAGCCTGCACACGATTCAATATCTGGAGGGTAACCCGGCTCACGGACGGTTGACGCCAAGAATGGTTGGCTTTTTAAATGAGAATGAACGCGAGTTTTTTCAAATTTTCTGCTCGGTTGACGGCGTCGGAGCAAAAAAAGCGCTGCGGGCGATGGTTCAGCCGGTTCGAGAAGTCGCGATAGCGATCGAAGAGCAAAATGCCAAAGGACTTGCGCAGTTACCTGGCATCGGCCCAGCCACCGCGGAAAGAATCATCGCCAAACTTCGTCGCAAAGTTCCCAAATTTGCCTTGCTTGTCAGCGAAGAAATCACATCCGACACGGTCGAACCGGACGTAGTAAGCGCGACATTTGACGTGCTTCGTTCGTTGGGACATTCCGAATCGGATGCTAGAAAACTGCTCGACGGCGCGCTGGCCACGAAGAAAAAGTTCAACGACATTGAATCGCTGCTGCAGGCCGTCTATACCACTAGCGACGGAAAATAGCGAGGATGGCCGTTCTATTCCGCCAGCCACAGCTTTCGCTATACTGCGCGAACGATCCAGATTTGAGAAACGCGCCAGAAAACACCAGGAATGCCGTGTCGCGCGAACCGCTGATCCAACCCGATGACGACTCCAACGACGACCAGCGCCAGCTTCGTCCGCAGAGTGAAACGACCAACGACGACGTGCGACTGCTTCGTCCGCAGAGCATGAACGAAATGATCGGGCAGCGCGACGTTTACGAGCGGCTCAAAATCGCCGTCGACGCGGCGGACAAACGTGACGATACGTTGGGACACATTTTGCTGGATGGACCGCCAGGCTTGGGGAAAACCACATTTGCCCTTTGCATTCCCCGCGATCTGGGAGTCCCAGTGCAACTCACATCGGGCCCAGCTCTTACGGCGCCCAAAGACCTCGTTCCGTACTTGACGAACGCGTCGGAGCGATCGATCCTCTTCATCGACGAAATCCATCGCCTCCCCAAAGCAGTCGAGGAATACCTTTATACAGCGATGGAAGACTATCGCGTCGATATCGTTCATGGCGAAGGCACCAATGCTCGCACGCTTAACCTGTGGCTGAAACCATTCACCTTGATCGGTGCCACGACGCGCACTGGATTGCTTTCAGCTCCGCTTCGTGATCGCTTTCCACTGCGAGAACACCTCGACTTTTACGAGCCAGACGAGATCAGCACGATTGTTCGCCGTAGCGCGGCCATCTTTGGCGCCGAAATCGACGATCAGTCTTGCGAAGAAATTGCTCAACGCAGCCGCGGCACGCCGCGCGTGGCCAACAATTTACTGCGTTGGATTCGAGATTACGCGACTAGCAAAGCGGACGGGCACATCCAGTTGTCAATTACAAAAGCCGCATTGGAGATGGCGGGCATTGATGATCTAGGTCTGGGACGGCATGAACGCAAGTACCTGACGACGTTAATCCGCGTGTTTTCGGGCGGTCCAGCCGGATTGGAGGCCATCGCCCACACTATGAATATCGCCCCGGATACGTTGTCCGACGAGGTCGAGCCATTTTTGCTGCGGTCCGAGTTCCTGGTCCGTACGCCGCGCGGGCGGGTTGTCACGGCAAAAACATATGGCCATTTGGGCATGGAAGCGGGCGGTGCCCCACCCACTGGTCAAAGCCAGCTTTTCTAGCGAATTGGAAGCAGCGCGGCGAAATCGTAAGATTTGTTGCTCTGGGATAGCTGTGAAAGCAGCCGCTGAAGTAAACGGCCGCCAAATTAAACGAACGACGCTGGTGCCGCGAACACGCGAACATCGGCAGGGCGCTTCGCGCGTTGACAGTGTTCGGCCGATTGCGATAGCATAAGAGGTTCGAATTGGCGGGCGTCCCCCTTCAAATTGGTGATGCCCGAGCAACACAGAGGCCACATTGTAAATCCGGAAAATCCCATGGCTGTTCCAAAACGAAAACATTCCAATTCGCGGACGGGCAAACGACGTTCGCACGATGCCAAACCGATGCGTCAACTGACGTTTTGCCCGAAGTGTAGCCAATCGCTCCCGACCCACGTCGTGTGTCCCACCTGCGGGTACTACATGGGACGTGTTGTTGACGAGAGCGGTGCGGCGACGGCCTAGTCCCCACAAAGCTCTCCCCTATCCACTCCGGCCAACGATTAACATATTTTTGAATTAATGTCTGATTCTGCCGCCAGTTCTGCCGGAGTTGACACGACGTTGCGGGTCGACCTAACGGGCCAAACGGCCATCGTCACGGGTGCCTCACAAGGCCTCGGCCGTGCAATTTCGTTGGCGCTGGCGGCTAACGGCGCCAAAGTTGCGTGTGTTGCCCGCAATGAATCCAAACTGGCCAAGACAATCACGGCCATCCAAGATTTAGGCGGCGAAGGAGAGGCGTTTCCTGGCGACGTGTTACAGCGCGAGAGTGTTGAGTCGGTCGTCGATGGCGTTATCGACAAATGGAATCGCCTTGACATTCTCGTAAATAATGCGGGAGTTACCCGCGATACGCTGTTGCCACGAATGTCTGACGACGAATGGGATATCGTCATCAATACCAATTTGCGCGGCGCATTCCTGATGTCGCGGGCGGCGGCACGCGTGATGATGCGGGCTCGCTACGGCAGAATCATCAACATTTCGAGCGTGTCCGGGCTTGTCGGCAACCCGGGACAAACAAATTACTCGGCATCAAAAGCCGGATTGATTGGCATGACCCGCGGTATAAGCCGAGAGTTGGCGGGCCGTAACGTCACGGCAAACGCCGTGGCACCTGGATTTATTGAAAGCGAAATGACCGCCGTTCTTGGTGAAAGCATCGTTTCCGAAATAAAAAAGCGGATTCCGTGCAAGCGACTGGGGCGGCCCGAAGA
>CBDUAB010000783.1:0-3114 GCA_965365045.1 uncultured Planctomycetales bacterium | reverse complement strand
ATGGCACCTGGTGACAGCTTCGCCAGTTCTGGGCCATAATCTGGTAAACGTGCCTTGTCGACGACAAGGTATCGACGACCGTATGTCGACGACCGTATGTCCACGAACTAAAATGGTCACAGCAGGTACGGCCGACGCGAATTCTACGTTGAGCAAAGCAATAGTGACGGCCGCGTGCGGAGCGATACAGGTACTGTCCGCGAGCTGTGCATCGTTGAGGTCGTTTCTTCATCAGTCGTTTCAGGCTTCCGTGCCGTTTTCGCATTTACATGTCCGACGGAGACGATTTTCGTGTCTAGCAATCCAGATCAAGAAACAACCAGTCAGTTCGAACGCATCGATTGTGATGTGTTTAAAAACGCTCGAGAGGCTGCCGAATTCGTCGCGCGTCATATAGCCGAGACCATCCGCGCTCGAGCGGCCGAGGGAAAGCCGTGTGTGCTGGGATTGGCCACCGGTAGTTCGCCCGTTGGCGTCTATGATGAACTTATCCGTCTTCATCGCGAAGAAGAGTTGTCATTTGAGAACGTGATGACGTTCAATTTGGACGAGTACTATCCCATGCAACGGAACGAGTTGCAGAGCTACGTACGTTTCATGGACGAACACCTTTTTGATCACATCAACATCGACCGAAATAATGTGCACATTCCCGACGGTACGATCCCGATCGAGGAGGTTCCGGACTTCTGCCGGAACTACGAACAACGCATCACTGCTGCCGGGGGGATCGACATTCAGTTGTTGGGAATTGGGCGTACGGGGCATATCGGGTTTAATGAGCCGGGATCGAGCAAGAACAGTCGCACACGTTTGATCACGTTGGACCGAGTCACGCGGTTGGATGCGGCGAGCGATTTCTTTGGCGACGAGAACGTACCACGTCGCGCGATAACCATGGGTGTCGGATCGATTCTCGCCGCGCGCGAGATCATTTTGATCGCATTCGGTGAGCACAAGTCGCCTATCGTCAGGCAGGCAGTGGAGCGCGATATTACTTCGTCCGTCGCTGCCAGCTATTTGCAAGAGCACCCCAACGCACACATGGTCCTCGATAACGCGGCCGCGGAACATCTCACACGGCTCCGTTGTCCTTGGCTTGTGGGAGCCGTGAATTGGGACGATCGCACGATTCGCAAAGCGGTAATCTGGCTAGCAAGACAAGTCCAGAAGGCCATCTTGAAACTCACCGAAGAGGATTACAACGAAGAGGGACTGCAAGACTTGCTGGCCGACCATGGTCCGGCGTACGATATCAATTTGAATGTCTTTCGGCACCTGCAATCGACTATTTCGGGTTGGCCAGGAGGTAAGCCAGACCATGCCAAATTGCCGGGCGATCGTCGTCAACGACGCGACGACATCTTTCCCAAACGTATCTTGATCTTTTCGCCACATCCCGACGACGATGTGATCTCGATGGGTGGAACGTTGATTCGCTTGGCGGAGCAAGGGCATGAAGTGCATGTGGCCTACCAAACGTCAGGCAACATCGCCGTGTTTGACGAGGACGCCATCCGTTTCTGCGAATACGTTGCCGATTTCAATCGCGAATTCGGCGTCGATCTGGACCGCACCCGTGAGCTGGAAGCCCATGTCGAGGAATTTCTTAAGAACAAGGACGCGGGTCAGGTCGACAGCCGCGAGGTCCAGGTGATCAAAACGCTCATCCGCCGCAGCGAAGCACGCGCGGCCACACGAGTGTGCGGGATCCCCGCCGAACGGTTGCACCATCTGGACATGCCTTTTTATGAAACCGGGCGGGTGAAGAAGAACCCGCTTAGTGAAGTCGACATCCAGATGATCGTGGACTTGTATCACCAAATTCAGCCACATCAGATCTATGCGGCTGGCGACTTGTCGGACCCGCACGGTACTCACCGAACATGCCTGAGCGCCGTGTTACAAGCCTGCGATCGGACGAGGGAGGAGAATTGGTTTCAGGATTGCGATGTGTGGCTCTATCGCGGGGCGTGGCACGAATGGGATCCCCATGAAATCGAGATGGCCGTTCCCCTGAGCCCAAAGGAAGTCATGCGGAAACGCGCGGCAATATTCAAACACGAATCCCAAAAGGATCGCGCCTTGTTCCCAGGACCGGACTTGCGTGAATTCTGGCAACGGGCCGCGGACCGCAACGCGGAAACCGCGCGGCTTTACGACGCCCTGGGATTAGCGGAGTTTGAAGCCATCGAGGGTTTTGTTCGTTGGACCGGTGATCTCGGTATGATTTAGTTGGATAGTGCCACTTTGAATCACGACATTGCCGTACTTGTTATTCCGAAGCACAAATGGCGTTTTCCAATTAGGTGGCCGCGAAGTCGCTATGAACGTCAATATTCGAGCAACGTAAACTGCGTGCAACCGTCTGCCGAGAGACATTGTAAACAAGATAACGTTAAGTGATCGCAGTTGTTCATTTAGTAAGTCGTTCGTTAGTTCTGAAGAAGAAAGGGTGCTGGGGTCACATGATGACATGCCGTGTACCGTTGTTCGCCTTCACGCTCGTCTGTCTCACGTGGTCCGCCGCGGACGCTCAATTTCGAGAACGCGGTCTCACCGGCCGCGCCTTCAGGCCACGCGGAATTGGCGGCGCGACAAGTTTGGATAATGCGAGCATCGGCGTTCTTGACGCCGGAGCCAGATTTCGGCGTGAGAATCGCAGGCGCGGAATGTTTGTCGGTGCCGATGCATTCGAGCAACAGACGTTTGTGGGCTCGGTTCAGGGTGTCACACAACCAACGGCTGCTCCACCTGTAACTGCCATCACGACGGCTACGCAAGGTCCAAGTGCGGTGTCGATCAACACCCGGCGCCAGCCATCCACCGGAAACGGTATCTACGATCCACCCCTCGTGGTGGCATTCGATGTGCGGCGCAAGCCGGTAAGTGAAAAATCAGCAGCGCTGTCTGATGGACTGGCCCAAATCACGGCGCTGCAGGGTTGTCAGATTTCACTTTCGGTCGTTGGCCGAAACGCCATCCTTCGCGGGTACGTCGAGGCCGAAAACCAGAAGTGGTTGGCCGAGCAGTTGCTGCTGATGGAGCCGGGAATCTCCCAGGTGCGGAACCAGTTGTTGGTATCGCGTGCCCCGCAACCGGAGATGTTGCCGC
>CBDUAB010000782.1:0-3119 GCA_965365045.1 uncultured Planctomycetales bacterium | reverse complement strand
CGACGACGGAATCATGTCCATCCGCAGCGGCGACTCATGGGTGGCCGTGATCGAATTTGGTGAGCGCGTACGAGCCAAAGTGCTACTTAGCTACGGCAACGCTTCTCAGCCAGGTTCGCCGCACCACGGAGATCAACTGCAGTTGTTTGCCAAGAAGCAGTTGCGCGACGCGTGGTTTTATCGCGACGATCTCGAAGGGCACATCGCCCGGCGGGAGATCTTGCAGGACGATAGATTTGTCGCGGTCGATTGAATTGAGCCGCTACGAGGCAATCGCAATGGACAGCACAGCATCCGCGTCAACGACCAATGGCGGATCTGTTTTGTATGGAAGGATGGACATGCACACAACGTCGAAATCGTCGATTATCACTGAGCAATAGCCATGGCTAAGAAACCAAAATTGCTAGATCCCATACTTCCCGGCGAAATTCTCCTAGAAGATTTTCTAAGGCCGCTTGAGATTAGTCAGCAAAAGCTGGCTCGTGATATCGATGTACCGCCGACACGAATTAATGACATCGTGAATGGCAAACGCCCGATTACGATGGATACGGCGTTGCGACTCGCGCGCTACTTTGGAACCAGCCCAGAGGTGTGGCTTAACCTTCAGCAGCGATACGATCTCGCAACTGCACAAAGAAAACTTGGTCCGATACTAGAAAAAGCCATTCAACCGCTTGACCGGACGGCATTAACGGAGTGACATGCATGTCAAGGAGCTCGTGGCTATCATCTGCTTCGTACCAAGTCGTCTCAGTGAACTTCAACCAACGCTTGCCAAAAAAATCGAAATATTGCACGAAAAGCTACACAAGAAAAGATAGGCTCTTGTACTCATTTTCGTTTATAATAATACGGTTTTCGGTTTGTCGGTCAGGCCATTCCGTGGGGCGTCGGCTCAGATTCAATCCTTATGAACGCCCATCGCTTCTTGACACACATTGCGTTCTCGATGTTTGTGATCCTGCTCACTTGGGCATGGCATCCACTCTACGGACAATCCCTAAAATTTCCAAAATTGCCGACCGTCCCGGACGACTATTTCGGCTATGCCGTCGAGAGCCTGCCGGCGCATTTTGGCGATAGTGGTCAGTTTCTTTCGGCCGTCAGCTTTGACAACACGCCAGCGGACAACCAAATCACGAATACGGGCGCGACGTTGGGACGAGTGTTGTTTTATGACAAGCGACTTTCCCACAACAACTCGACTTCGTGTGCGTCGTGCCACCAACAGACAAGTGGCTTTGCTGACTCCGAGCGGTTCAGCACGGGCGCCGACGGCACACAATCGACCAGGCGTGCAATGGGATTGACGAATTCCAAGTTCTACGACAACGGTCGGTTCTTCTGGGATGAGCGGGCGCACACGCTTGAGGATCAAGTGCTATTGCCGATTGCGGACCCTAATGAAATGGGAATGGATTTGGATGAGCTCAAAACGAAATTGGCCAAAACAAGTTTCTACGCGGACCTGTTTCAATCGGCATTCGGCTCCGCGGATGTCACCAACGAACGAATCTCGCAGGCCGTGTCTCAATTTGTTCGCTCACTGGTGTCCTATGGATCCAAGTTTGATTCCGCATTCGACGACCGGGGCAGTCCCAATTTTGATGCGGTGTTTACAAGCCAAGAAGAATTGGGGCGCCAGATTTTCCACGGGCAAGGTCGTTGTTCGTTCTGCCATACGTCGAATGCCCAAGTCGCCAATCAAGTGCACAACACGGGCCTGGACGCTTTTCTGACAGACCCGGGTGCTGGTGATGGGGAGTTCAAGGCGCCATCGTTACGAAATGTGGCAGTGCGCGAGTTTTTCATGCACGATGGTCGCTTCGCCACTTTGGAAGAAGTCGTCGAATTCTACAGTACCGAAATCCAGGAACACCCGAACCTTGACTTCCGCCTTCGCGACGGCGAAAAAGACGACACGGCCGTCCGTTTCAATTTCTCTCCGGACGAACTTGACGGGCTGGTGGCATTTTTGCAGACGCTGACGGATTGGGATTTCTTGAGCGACCCGAAGTTTTCGGACCCCTTCGTCTTGCCATGTGATTTCAATAATGACGAAATGTGTGGCATCAACGATTTGAACCTACTCTTAGCGGAGGGACCGATCATCGACGGCGTCGCCGTGAGCGTTGACAACGGGTTATTCGATATGGATGGGAACGCCGTCATCGACAATGGAGATGTGGCCGTGTGGCTGCGACAGGCGGCGGAAAGCGATGGTTTTGTGCGCGACTACCGTGCGGGAGACGCAAATCTGGACGGAGTCGTCGACGAGTCGGACTTCAACGATTGGTTCGCAGGCAGGTTCGCGGCGACTACCGACTGGGACGACGGCGATTTCAATGGAGATGGTGTCGTCGATGTGTCGGACTTTAACCGCTGGAACGCGTCAAAGGTCACGACGTCGCTGCCGAGGCTGCCGATTGAACACGTGCCAGAACCCTCGGTCCCATGGCTGTTTCTGGTCGGTTGGTTGGCGGTGATTCGCAAAACGCGTGTTGGGATTTATGATCGCATTCGATCATGTGAGACTCGTCCAAAGTAGTCATCACGCTCCGCCGTGATGCCAACGTGACCATTGAGTTACGGTCACTGTCGCGATGCCTGTCCGGTAGAATCGTGATGGATCAGTCACTCGCGAGTCTCTTCACGCGGGAGCGTGAAGTCTACGTTGGACGATTTGTTCACCGCCGCGGAGCGTGATGACTGCATTGGACGACTCTCTCAACGACTGTCGACCGGGACCAAAAGGAGCGAATGTTCGACGGGAAATAAAATGAACGTTTCTTGTCGTTCCAACGTACAATTCGCAGGTCCTTTTCGAGCTACCATGCGTCGAGGGATTGGCGATGAAAAAGCCTGCACGTTTGCCACGTATCAGCATTTCGCTATTGTTTCTCGTAATTGTCCCTTGGACAATCGTGTTGGTAGCGACTTTGCGAGTCTTACTAACGAGCATTCCTAAGTTCGAAACCAAAGACGCCCAGGAGATCCTAGCTCTGGCGCGAGCGCTGGACGCCTATGCCGAAGAATTCGGCGAGTATCCGCCGGATTTCACTTCCGGCAATCCTCGCCAGGAAATTGACGAACACCTGCAAAAGATCTTTCCC
>CBDUAB010000781.1:0-3127 GCA_965365045.1 uncultured Planctomycetales bacterium | reverse complement strand
AGAATTCGAGATTCCACCGGGTGCGGACAATCACGTTGTTCACGCGCGGGTGCGTCGGTTGCCACGGGACGCCACGCTGCTCTCGATCAATCCGCACATGCATTTGCGAGGAAAATCGTTCCGGCTGTTTGCACATGTCGGCGATGATCGGCAAATACTGCTTGATGTGCCCCATTACGACTTCAATTGGCAGCATTCCTATCGACTGCGTGAACCTCTAGCTTTGGCATCGATTGATGGAATTGAATTCACGGCTACGTTCGACAATTCCGCGTCAAACCCGGTGAACCCGGACCCGAGCCAACATGTGACGTGGGGAGATCAGACTTGGGAAGAAATGGCGGTGGCGTTTTTCGAAGTTTCCGAACCTCGTGTCAAACCTGCCGACGCTGCTGAATCGAAACAGAACAAACAGCGTAGCCGTCAACAAGTCGACGAGATTTCGCCCGCGGTCCGCCAACGCATGGCCGCCGAAGCCGACCGCATGCTCGCACGTTTCGATTCGAACGAGGATGGAAAGGTCGGCAAATACGAAACTCCGTGGGTATTCCGCCGGTATAGTTTTCGCAACATCGATCAGGACGGCGACGGCCAGCTAACGCGTGAAGAAATCGAGAAAGCCGCGAGCTGGAGAGTTAAGTGAACGGCAGCCATAATGCACACCTGTCCGTCCGTTTCCGGCCACGTGGCATGATGCCCCAGAACCAAACTGGCTGGGTGGCTATCTCGTGACGACGCGTCTGTTCAATCGATGGACGAATTGGATCGTCGACTGCCCGGTTATTACGATCTTGGTGCTTGCGCTGATCACTGCCGGGGCTATCGCCGGACACATTGCACCGGAAAAGGTCTTGGCCATTCTGTATCCCCAGCCGGATGCAGCAGAAGAGTCTCGACCGGGTTCACAATCCGACGACTCTTACGAAGAGGTCCCGGACGTCAGTCCGTTTAGTGTGGCCGACGCGGACGCGATCATCGTCGTTGAGTCGGATGCGTTCTTCTCGTCGGACGGTGCCCGCACGTTGCGTCATGTTGTGAAACGTCTCGAAGCGCTCGACTATGTCACGGGTGTTGTGTGGATGGACGAGGTGCCCACGGCCAATATCTTTGGTCTTCCCGAACCGCTGTTGCCGCATGAAACGGCTTCGCAAAAACGATTCGACAACGCCCGCGAGAAGGCATTAAGAAACCCGTTGATCAAAGGCCAGTTTCTCTCAGGCGATGCCCGGACACTTCTCCTGCTGGTGAGCTTTGATTTCTTCTTTGTCGAGGCCAACGACGATTGCATCGGTGGTCTGCGCCAAGTTGCCGAACAAGCCGCGGCGGAAGTTTCGAGTCTGGAGATTGCGTTTTCCGTTACCGGCCACGTGCCGCTTCGCATAACTGCCAGTTCACAGCACGAGATGGACCAGTTCACCTACCAGCTCATCGGCTACACCATGATTGCGATTGTGGCGCTGATCTTGTTTCGGGGCTTGTCCGCCGTACTGATTGTCGCCGTGGCACCGGCGCTCGGCGTGTTTTGGACGATGGGATATCTGCCGTATTTCGAACTGCAGGACAACCCGTTCACGGACATTATCTTGCCGGTGTTGGTTAGCCTGGTCGGGCTGACAGATGGTGTTCATCTGATGGTCCACATTCGCAAGCTGCGCGCGGCGGGATTGAGTGTACACGATGCGGCTCAACAAGGGGTCCACGAAGTCGGTTTGGCGTGCGCGCTGACTTCGCTGACGACGGCGATCGGATTTGGATCGCTGGCGCTGGCGTCCCATGAAATCGTGCGGGAGTTCGGTTGGTGTTGTGTGATTGGGGTGGTGTGTACCTTTGTCTCCGTAATCACGACAATTCCCCTTCTCTGTTCATCGTGGCTGGGTCGAAACGTACATCGTGGGTTGGAAAAAAGCCTGATCGAAATGAACCTGTCTCGCATCGGCGGTTTGCTCGATTACGTACTGTGTCACACGAAAACCTTTAGTCGGCTGGGCATCGGGTTGACAGTCCTGCTGACGGTAATCTCGTTAGGGTTGCGCCCGGACGAGCGTAACACCGAGGGTCTGCCAAGCCGTGCCGAACCGGTCGTGGCTTTGAAAAAGATGGACAAGGCCCTCGGCGGCCTGGAGTTCGCGGACGTGCGGGTGAAGTGGGATAATTCCGTTGCGTCAGACTCGCCCGAAGTCTTAGCGGTGGTGACGAAAGTCGACGAGTTGCTGCGAACCGAGCCATTGGTCGGCCATCCGATTTCCATTCGCAGCCTCATTGATTCTTTGCCCGGCGATCCACTGGCAGCGAATCGAATGTCGATGCTGGAGCTGCTGCCACCCGAATTGAAGCGAGCTTTCTACACGCCTGAACGACGGCGCGGCAATGTGACTTTTCGCGTCCAGGATATTGGCATTGCGAAGTACGGTCCGGTGTTCGAGAGGATTGATGCGGGGCTTGCCGCGATCCAGACAGAACACGCTGCGTTCGATCTCGACTTGCGGGGCAGTGCGGTGTGGCGCTGGGAGAACTTGTATCAGATTCTGGTCGACATGCTCAAAAGTCTGACGTCGGCCGCGTTTATCATCTTTGTTGTACTGTCACTCGTGTATCGCAGCATACGGATTGGGCTCATCTCCATTATTCCCAACCTTTTTCCGTTGGTATTGTCTGCTGCGTTTCTGGTGGTGACCGGGCAGTACTTGGAGTTTGTCAGCGTGTGCGCGTTTACGATTTGCTTGGGCATCGCTGTCGACGACACGATTCACTTTTTGACGCGATACAAGGAAGAACTTCGGAAAACCGACGACGAGCACGAAGCGATCCGCGCCTCGTTCATCGGAGTTGGCACTGCGCTGATCATGACCACGTTGGTGCTGCTGGCGGGCTTCGTGACGGTGGCATTTGGTGATTCGCGTGAAGTACGAATCTTCGCCTCGATGGCTGGCATCACAATCGCGTCCGCGCTGTTGGGCGATTTATTGTTCTTGCCGGCGTTGTTAGCCCGATATGCGCGGCGGCCCAGCCGTGAAGAGAGTACTCCAAGCCCGATCGAATCTCTCACGTAACCAGCATGTTTTGTCGCACCCAACGGTAGCCCGACGCGCGAGTTTTGAAGTTGCGCACTTTTCCATTCCTGTTTGGC
>CBDUAB010000780.1:0-3128 GCA_965365045.1 uncultured Planctomycetales bacterium | reverse complement strand
CGACGTGGAGGAAGCGACCACGTTCGACAAAGGTACATGGCAGAAATATGTGTCGGAGATCTACTGGAAGCAGTACGCGCGATATGGCTTGCGGTTGGCAGAAGCCGCGCGTGGTCGCGGCGATGATCCTGAAGTCGCCCGCCTCGTGGTCGGCGAGTTGGAGAAACTCGCGGAGCGCCATCCTTTGCCCGAGCCCTGGGTGTTGACCACGGAAACATCACGACGAGCGCGACGGCGGTACTTCAGAAACCGACACAAATGATACCTGGTTCCGCCGTCCTTCCATTTGCAATTCCCGAAGACATCTGGGCTGCCAATGAAATAGGTGACACCTGGAGTATCTACGGCGACGGCAAGATGATCGATGAAAACGGAAACGAAATCCCTGGCAACTGGGGCACGGTCGACATTGGAAGCGAAAACAACTCCACCCACGATTTGAATGACCAGATTCTGGATGGCTTGCATCAGAGCGACCTAGATATTCTGTATGAGGCCAATCGGATTGACCAGAACACGCACATCGATGCCACCGTTGACATGTGGGTGAACGCCGACACAGGACTTTCCGTAGGCGTGAAACAATCGGTAGAGCAGATTCATGGCGAGGTACGATTCGTACCGATTTACAGTCAGAATAACGGTGAGCCCGGGAACAACCTGGAATTCCATATTACAGGCTGGGGAATTGTAACCGTTGTCGACTCCAACTGGGGTGACGTTAATTGGATCAACGTACAAAAAACGTACGCATACCTAGGTGCGCTCACGCCGCAACCAGACCTTTCAATTGATGCGGGTATGGAAGGAGCGTTTACTTCACCCGTTTTGGTTGAATAATCACGATTCGTTGGGCGAGAAGGTAGTGTCGCAAACTGAACCCAGGACCTTTGACAGAGAAATGACACAATGAATCGCAATACATCGCGACATAGTCGACGAGGAGCCATCGCGGTTCTGACGGCTATTATGATGGTCGCTCTAGCTGGAATGGTTGCCTTTGCCGTCGACTATGGTTTTCTGGTCAAGGTACGGGCGGACATGCAACGTGCCGCGGATGCTGCCGCCCTGGCGGCACTCCAGGATTTGATCCCGGAAATCGACGGTACACAAGATACGGCGCTTGCCAGAAACACCGTGCGATCTTACGTGCAAGAAAACCTTGGCGACACGTCCTTTCAAGTCCCGGATGGTGACATTGAAATTGGTCGTTTCGATCCAAAGACCATCTACTCAAGTGTCACGCTATTGAACGATGGGATCTTTGACGCGATCCGTGTTACCCTGCGCCGCGACGGAACCACCAACGCCTCGGTGTCGCTTTTCTTTGCCCGCGTCCTGGGTGTTGACCACGGAAACATGACGACGAGCGCGACCGCCGTACTTCAGAAACCGACGACTCTAGTACCCGGTTCCAAGATTCTTCCATTTGCAATCCCCAAAGATGTGTGGGATGGCCGTGAACTGGGTGACTCTTGGAGTATCTACGGCAATGGTAAGGTTGTCGATGGAGACGGAAACCAAATCCCTGGCAACTGGGGCACCGTCGACATTGGTCACGAAGGCAACTCCACCAACGATTTAAATGATCAGATTACGGATGGCTTGCACCAGAGCGACTTGGATGTGTTATATTCGACTAACCGGATTGACCAGAATACGCACATCGATGCCACAGTTGACATGTGGGCGAACGCCGATACGGGCATTTCTCAAGGTGTGAAAAAGTCGGTAGTGCTGGTACATGACGAATCGCGACTGGTACCGATCTACAGTGAGGTGAGCGGCGAACCCGGGAATAACTTGGAATTCCATATTTCGGGCTGGGGCGTGGTAACTGTCGTCGACTCTAACTGGGGTGGTAACGTGTCGGTCACAATCAAAAAAACGCACGCATACCTAGGTTCAATCGCGCCGCTACAAGACCTTACGAATGAGTCAGGCATTGAGGCAGCGTTTACCTCGCCCGTTTTGGTCGAATGACCACTCCTTCGGCTCAGCTTAGTCCTCGCGCTGGAACGCCGAATGATCCGACCTTCCGTCCGTGATCAAGTACGTAACCAGGGTCAAAATCTCAGCTTTGGACAGCGAATTCACCGTTCCAGTCTCATGTTGGAAATACGCGATGGAACGCGCTGTTCAATGTGCCGTTTCTCGATGCTTATGAGAAAATCTGGCCCAGCCACCGTTCGCAGCACGAGACGCTCATCATTCTCCTCTTCAACACGACCCACATAGACACGACCAGCAGCTGCTGTGATTTCTATGCGGGCGTATTGGTTGTTGGTTCGCGCACTCCGAAATAATCTCGAAACCTTCGCCGCCCTTAAGTGTTTCAAGAACTGCCGCATGGTAGCAGTTGTCGGTGACGAATTCTGCCAATCGTGGGGCGCAAATCCCCGCGAATAGAATATTTGCTTATGCCTAGCTCACCAAGAATAAGCGAAATTCATTCTAACCCAATTTTCTTACGGAAATCGAAACATGGCCGTTGGAACGATTACCGGAACAGCTCAACTGAAGCGAGGGCATGAAAACACATTGTCACCAAACCAAACGTGTGTCCGGCGGCCGAAGATCCAGTGCCAATTCCAGTTGTTTTTCCGACCCACGCACACGTGAGAAACTCGAGCTAAGTTGATTGCGGCCCGATGTCGGTGGCCCGTACAATGTTTCATGGTTGTACAATATTTTATGGTTTACGATCCGTCTTTAGCCTCTCAATCAGGAGTACATCGGATGAGTCATCAGAAACGGTCTAGTAGCGACTGTCATAAATTGGATCGACGTGACTTCGTAAAGACGCTGGGAGGCGCGGCGCTGGCCGGAGCCGCGGCGCCGGTTCTTTTCGATCCACGTTTCGCCCACGCGGCGCCGACTCCGACGAGCGCCGCCGAAACAGCGGTCGGACGTTTTTATGCGTCGCTTTCTGCGGAACAGAAGAAAGCGATCTGTATGCCGTTTAACCACGAGGCACAAAGTCGCATCAGTGCCAACTGGCATGTTACCGAACAGCTGATCGGAGATGACTTCTATAGCAAGGATCAGCGGGCCATTATCGATGAGATTGTTCGGAAGATAACCACGGAAGATGGGTACGAGCGTCTGCAGCGGCAAATGGACGACGA
>CBDUAB010000779.1:0-3129 GCA_965365045.1 uncultured Planctomycetales bacterium | reverse complement strand
CGCATTCGGTTAAAGCGTAAAGTCTCAAGGTGAACGCCGTCACCCGCAGATACCGTTTGGTGCTAGTTTTTATCACGCAAACGGGGCGCTCAGGTAGTCCGATCATATAACGTCTGGCTTGAAAGTGAGAAACCGGATTTACCGACAATCGCCCAACTCTTTTCCCAGTGTGGACTTACGAACAAAAAGATATGTCCATGGCGTTTTTTACGAATCTCGATGTGTTCGACTCCTATAATTGCAGTGTCAGATTATTGCAGCTCAGATAACTGCAGCGTCAGTGGTCCAACCGTAAAGGAAACAATTCATGGCACGCGGCGATCATTTATTTGTTTATCGCACTGGTTACTCACATCACGGCATTGACTCAGGCAATGGCCGCGTGATTCATTTTGAGTCTGATCCCTGGCGAAAACTGACTGGCACCATAGCAAGAAAGGATTCGCCGAAGATCCGTGAAGTTTCACTCGATGAGTTTTCCGGCGGACGTCCGCTGTACGTACGACAGTACGAAGTGTGTGACGAAGTGGAAAAGGTGATCGAGCGAAGCACAAGCCGTATTGATGAAGTTGGCTACGATGTCTTTGGCAATAACTGTGAGCACTTCGCCGTTTGGTGCAAGACAGGTAAGCACGAATCTACACAAATCGAATCTCTTCGAGAAGCGGCCAGACCTCTTGGCAGCGCCGTTGCAACTTCGGCCGTGATCATGCGCACGGCTCATCGTCTTCCGGGTCGTGCGCGCGCGTTGGCCTACGGTGCCGCGTTTGCCCTCACCGCCGGCTCGTTTACCTATCGTTATCTCGAAAGACGAATGGAAAACTATTTTCGCGGCGAATCTTGACGCACTAGCCCGACGCGCGAGTTTTGAAGTTGCACTGTTCGCAACCCAAGTTTGGCCAAAGGCCATGTTCACCATTAGCGTGTGATCATGGCCTTCGGCCAAAACCGCTTGTAATTCACCGTACCTGGGGCGTTGCCTCAGGCTACGGTGGGCAAAGGCCTTCGGCCAGACGCAAACCGTGCAACTTCAAAACGCGCGAGCGAGGGACACTAGGATCGGCATTTCACCAGGGTACGTCACAAACTAGTATCCCTCGATTGCGCGCTTTGAAGTCGCACTAGCAACGGTAGCCCAGCGCGCGAGTTTTGAAGTTGCGCAGTTTTGCCACCACGAAGTGGTGAAGCGAATAGCCATGGGCTTTAGCCCATGGAATTGGATTTCTTGAGATCAAAAAGTCCCGAAGGGACGATGCGACGCGACTAATCAATCCACCGTCCCTTCGGGACTATACATCATTTTCGTGCTTGATTTCCACGGACTAAAGTCCGTGGCTAATTTCCGGCGTCCCTCCGGGACAACGACTAGCGCAACTTCAAAACGCGCGAGCGAGGAACGCAAGGATCGGCATTCCACGAAGTTACGTCACAAACTACTGCACTCGCTCGCGTATCGAGCCCGTGAATGATTTGGTTCGTGCACAATAAATCTGTGTACCGGCGTATCGGCTTTCGACAAACGAAAGGGTTGTGAATACCCTGGCCGGATGTTAGCTTGTAAGTGTAGGAAGGGAGCCTCGTTTATTTCTAACAAGGTCGCTTCTTGTCGGCGAACGCGGCTGGCGTCGAAACCGTATCGGCCATAACGGTTCATAGTCTCTTTTCGCCCAAGTCATGGATTCGCGCGCGGACCGTCGGTCGTTGTTTGCGCTGGGGCAGAATTTGGATGGCGACCTACTTGCACAATTCTGGCGGATTTTGCGCGGCGACGATGGTGCTTGCCATTTGCCTTGCTGCCGATGGTCAGACGGCCACGAAATCACGCTATGCAACGGCGCGCAATCGGATGGTGGATGAAGCGGTCGTCGGCGGCGGCGTCAGTGACCCGCGTGTCATCGCGGCGATGCGCAAGACACCCCGACACGAATTCGTGCGCAGTCGTCAACGACGTAATGCGTACTTTGACATGGCTCTGCCCATTGGCGCCGGACAGACCATCTCGCCGCCGTACGTCGTGGCCTTCATGACCGAGCGTCTGGAAACTCAGCCGACCGATCGAGTGCTGGAGATCGGAACGGGAAGCGGATATCAAGCTGCCGTACTAAGTCCGCTGGTCGCGGATGTCTATACGATCGAAATCGTCGATTCGTTGGGGCAAAAATCTGCTAAGGTTTTGCGCCGGCTCGGCTACAAGAATGTTCACGCCAAGGTAGGCGACGGTTACCAAGGGTGGCCTGAACACGCGCCGTTCGACAAGATCATCGTAACTTGCTCACCCGAAGACATCCCCACTCCGCTTGTTGAACAACTGGTCGAGGGTGGTCGGATGGTAATTCCGCTAGGCGAGCGTTTTCAACAGAGTTTGTATCTGTTTCGTAAAGTCGACGGAAAACTCCAGCGCGAGGCGCTCGAAGCGACTTTTTTTGTCCCGATGACTGGCAAAGCCGAAGAGGAACGCCAGCAGCAGATCAACGAAGCAGTGCCACAACTAAGGCATGCGAGCTTTGAAGAAACACTCGACGAATCGCTTCTGCCACGCGGTTGGTTCTATGTTCGGCAGGCTCAAGTGACCGACGAGTACGGAGCAACCGACGGACAGATGGCAGTGGCGCTGACGAACTCGGATCCGGGTCGGCCCTCACACATCATGCAAGCCTTTGGCGTGGACGGTCGGACGGTCACGGCGATGCAGTTGCAATTTGAAATGCGTGGAATGGACCTAAAGCAAGGTCGCGGCAGCGCGGAAAACGCAGGTGCCATCCTTGAGTTTTACGGTACGCAGCGATCACCGGTCGGTTCGCGGCGGTTCGGGCCGTGGCATGGAACGTTTGAATGGGAAAATAGAAAAATGAGGGTCGCCGTACCGCGGGGAGCCCGCCTGGCTATTATTGGTGTTGGTCTGTTTGGCGGCACGGGAACGCTGGTCTTGGACGACATGCGTTTAATTGCGGACAAGAAAAGAGACGTAACGGACGAGTAAGGAAAGGGCGAATAAGGAAAGGGCGAGAAATAACTGTCGTAGTGCAAATGCGACACTAGCCCGCATTTCCCACAGTAGGCCGGAACGAGGTCGTAAAGCCTTGCCGGAACAGCGCAAACGCAGTTTTCTCTGTTGAAACCGTGTTCGCG
>CBDUAB010000778.1:0-3130 GCA_965365045.1 uncultured Planctomycetales bacterium | reverse complement strand
CATCTGCCCGATTCGCTCCAGCCGATCTCGCGACATACCAACCGCGCAAGGCTCGGCCAGCGGTAACGGCTGTGCTGTCGCGGCAGCTGATACGAGCAAGATGATTAGACAACAGCAACACCAAGTTGAAAATCGCATTTCACGTGTTCCAAGGTGATCAGGACTGGCGACGGGATGTCGGCACCATTCTAGCCCGAAATGTGGGTCAACAAACACATGTCACGTGGCGACAGTACGTCATTTCCCTTTTAATGCGTCGGTTTGCAGTTTTGCCCGCACGTTTGCCAGACCTTGCAAGTTCTGACGAAGGCTCTCTTCGGCATCCAATTCGTCGCGGTGGTCGAGGATGCCGATAGGACCATCGTAGCCGCTGTCAAGAATTATCCGCATCATGCGCTGTTCATGCTTCCCTGCTCCTATCGGCAAGATCTTGGGTTGCGCCCCGTCATTCATTCCGTTGAGATTGAGGCAGAGCAGATGCGGCTTCATGATTGCCATTGCTCTGGCAAAACTCGCGATGTGGTCGTGACCGTGATGGAAGTTGTAAACGATACCCACGTGGTCCGCTTCACTCTTCTGTCGCAGCCACTGACACACAGCTACCAGGTTTGCCGGCTCACCGCCCCAGCCACCATGATTGTACAGTCCCAACTTGCATCCCAGTTCACGCGTCTGTTTTACGAGGGACATCAATTGCTGGGCCGCCGCTTCGACCTTGTCATCTTGCGTTGCAACCGCGGGACTGGGACTTGTGGTCCAGATTTGAGGCTTGATGCCGTGCTTCTTGATCAGCGGCGCCATGTCCGGATGCCAACTCCAAAACGCAAAGTACTCAAGCCCATGTTTCTTGTATTCAAGAATTTCTTGCTCAAACGTGGGCACATGTTCTTGACGCCAGTCGTAAGCGACCTTTTTCAGGCCCAATCGAACGAGCATCTCCGCACGATCCGCAGGACCTCGCTTGTTTGCGTCAAAGGGAACGATGCACCAGGCAACCAAATTGTTTGAAGCAAAGAGAGACGATGTCCGCCCATCCGTGGCATCCGCCGAACAGTCTTGCTTACCAAACGCAACAATGATCATGAGCGCAAATGGCCAAAGTTGTTGTCCGGATCGCATGTTGATGCTCCCAGTCGTTTTTGTCTCGTGTCCGTTTCACAGCATATTCCCCATACGAACAAAGCTCCAGGATATACTGCACGCGGTTGAATATGGCACAATTCCTCGTAACCCAACGCGTAAGCGAGGAAACACGTTAGGTCCCTCGCTAACGTTTCGGGTTACTGCCAGAGCCGACGGCGTGCCGCATGGCATAATGTTAATTTGGGCTATTTAGGTAACTTAACAGCCGTGTATAAGTACGTAAAATCGGCCGCGATCTGCGATAAATCGTTGACAGCGTCGTAGAGACACTTATGATCAACATGTACAGATTATACAGAGTTGTCTCTTTCACAAAGTGAGCCGCTAGTGACCCGCTCAATTCACCGAATCTCCCAGCCACGCTGGGCAACCTAGGGAATGTCGATCGCTGTTCCGAGTCCGTTCGGAATAGCGATGGGCGTTCCCTTTTTTCGTTGGCTAATGAGGATTGCCAATGAGGTTGCCCCGTGACTTGAATCTAACGAAAACGGCCTCGCTGAATGGCAAGTGGGGTTCAACGCGCAGATTTCTCAGCACGCAGCGTGATTCCTTCATTGACGGGAGAATTCGACAAATGAGGTTTTTCAATCTTATCCACATGTGCGCCGTTTTGCTTTCAATTGCTTTCTACGCGGCGCGGGTGGACGCCGGCATTGTGAACCACGGAGATTTCGTGGCGGAGAACTATTCTTTCCTGGCGGTGACCGAAGATTCGATTTCAGACGCGTTGCCGCATTACGGGGGCTTTGGCACGGTCGGTGACACGCTACTTGTAGAACCGATTGGATTCGGCGTTCAGGTAGTGGAAGGTCCTGGCGTGAGTCTCTTGGAAAGCTCGTTGCAAATGATGATCGTGCCGAATGTCGATACGGCATCGGTGGGTTCACTTTCTTACAGCGAGCAAGGTAATTACACGGTTGTTGGCGATGGCGAAGCGATGGCCGCAATTCCTTTCTTTTGGCAAATCATCGAAGTGGACGATATTGCCGTCTCACCGGTTATCTCCGGCAACGGGACCGCTAATGTCTCCGGAGACTCGGGAACTGGAGTCATTTGGGAGCTTGGATTCAGCGTCGATTTGGCCGCCGAACTAGCGACTGCGGAGGCCGGTCGCGGGGTTGACTACGGCAGTCGCATCACCAAGGTAAACCTGAGGTTCGATAATTCTCTAGTCGCGACCGCTGGCGATGATCAAAGTGTTGCCTCCATCAAGAAGCAACAGACCGACGGCATTCGTATCACGATCCCGGAACCGGCGTCACTGGCAAGCGCCCTGTGGATCTTTGCCGTATTGATTTGGCGGCGTAGACGCTGTCTAAACGTCAAGTGATAACTCCCACGGAATCAGTCGCAGCCGTCAACATTAATGGACAGCATTGCTCTGGCTCACTGAAACAAATGTGGCTGATACTTGGCGTTTTCCATCGCTCGCGCTAAACTGCCTTTCATGCATGAAACCGAAGTTCTCTTGATAGGTGCGGGTCCGATTGGCCTCGAACTGGCCGTCGCGATCAAGGACGCGGGGATCGATTACATCCACGTGGATGCCCAACAGATCGGGCATACGATTAGCTGGTTTCCTCGGCAATGTCGTTTCTTTAGCTCACCGGAGCGCATCGCGATTAGCGGCGTGCCATTGGAAACGGTGGATCAGTCGAAGGCATCGCGTGAAGAATATCTTGCTTACCTCCGTGGCATCGTCAAACAATTTGACCTTCAGATAAACACGTTTGAACGAGTCAACGCAATTCAGCCCATCTCGGAATCTAGCAACGGTGCTCGTTTTGCCGTCGAGACGTCTCGGCCCGACGGCGATCACACGTACCGTGCCCGCCATGTAATTCTGGCGATTGGCGACATGCACCGCGCGCGGACGATCCAGCAGGCCGACGGCAATCCCATACCCGGTTCCGACCTGCCGCATGTGAACCATTACTTTGACGAAGCGCATGTGTACTTTGGCAAAAAGCTGCTGATTGTAGGCGGC